>NZ_JAUBSX010000010.1:0-145601 GCF_036704885.1 Microcoleus sp. F4-D5
ATATCGCTCATATTTCTGTCTCAAAAAAGATATCTGATGTTCTTTTACCACAAAATGTTACTATTTTGGAGATGTCTACTGCAATCAATCGCTCTCGTCTAAGGGTACAGCTAATCTCTCTAATATCGATTCTACCCCTTACTCTTCAATTAATTCAGTTAGAAATTGATCGGTAGCTGATTGAGCGATCGCCCCAGGAAACAGTCCAATTGCAGCTACCATACTCCCTATCATTCAATTTAGCTTTAGGTGACGCTTTTGCTTCATCATTACACTCTCCTTCCTGATTAATTCATTGTTTGGAGTTTCCTGAAATTTTAGATTTTATTGACCAATTTGCTGCAAAAAGTTATCCACCTCTTTAACCTCCAGCAACCTCCGTTGCTCTGAAAATAAGTCCTTAGCCTTTCGGAGAAACTCGAGGGCTTCTGTCATCTTGCCTTGATTCCATAATGCCTGACCCAAACTGTATAGTGCATCAGCATACTTAGGATTTATCGAAATCGCCTGCTTAAACTCAGCCAATGCTGCTTCTAATTGCCCTTGCTTCATTCGCAAGACTCCTAAAGCATGATGAGCAATGGCGTATTTTGAATTAATTTTAATCGCTTGGTGATATGCTTGAGCCGCTTCTTCAATCTTACCTAGATTGTAAAGGGTATTTCCCCACTTGTAACGCAGATAAGCATCTCTAGGATACTGCTCAGCAAGCTGGCGGAAGATCGGTTCTGCTTCTTCATGTTTTCCCTTACTTTGAAAGGAATTTCCTTCTTGAATTAATCGCAATCGCTCCTGCTCTTGCAATTGCTGCTGTTGTAACTGCTGTTGTAACTGCTGTTGTCTTGCATTAAAAGCACGACGTTCTTCTTCCTCCATGCGATCGCACCGTTTATTTTCGCTATGGTAATGTTTTCTATCTCTTGATTTGAAGTATCCTGCCATCTGTCGGCATTGTGTGACGAAAAAAGATGGTTGAAATATTCCTCCAAAATTCACGTTAGGCAACGGACTCAGCATCGGTGGAAAATCATCACCAAAATTCATGTTAGGCAACGGATTTAGTAGCGGTGGAAAATCATCACCAAGATTCATGTTAGGCAACGGATTTAGTAGCGGTGGAAAATTGTCACCCAAATTCATGTTAGGCAATGGACTCAGCATAGGTGGAAAGCTATTTCTATCATTTTCCCATCGCCGTTCTCGTTCGTGTCGTTCCAGAAGTCTTTGGTAGCGTCGCTGCCACCTTTCCCATTGTTGGCGATCCTTCTTTTTCGGCGGATCTCCTAATCTTTGTATTTCTTGCTGTCGTTGCAACTCTTGTAAAGAAGTTGGATGCAATTGAGCTGCCCCGGATTGAGCTAGGAGCGACAGCGACAGACTTGTTCCGGCTAAAATCCCCAGCATCCAGCTAAGCGGTTGGACAAATCCAGCATTCACAAAATTACTGTCCATTATTCAGTATTTTTCTTTAATGCCATCCCCTCTATTTTTTCATTCATTTTTGCTTCTGTCAATACATAATCCGCCATCTTTAAAGAGAATACCTAGTTCGAGACGAATGTGAGTGTTGCGGGGCTGAGGAAGTAGTGAGGGAGGATTCAATGAAGGGCGATCGCCCCTTCTACTTGTTGTTTTTTTGGCAAATAATTGGTTTTTTGACGAGATAGGATTATGAAAGGGCTAACAGATGATGAATTTTTCTCTACTAAAGTGGGTGCGGGTGGGGATGAGGGGGAGATTTTTTCGGTATTGGTAAGGGATGAAAAGTTTGAATCTGAAAAATTACAGCAAATGAAAGCTGAGGATGATACAGCAAATCTCACTTTAGATGGGGAAGTTGTTCCGATTAAACAAGTAACGGTTTCAGACAGTGGCGACTTTAAAAGGAGTCACAAACCAATTGAGTCTGGCTCAAAAAATGGAAAAGGTGGAGTTACAGTTCAATCTAGAGAGAGAAGTTAATCAGAAGCTGGCAATATAGAAAGCAATTGAAGAAGAGGACTCTGAATTAGCAAATTACCTTACATAATAATTATTCAATTTTCTGATGAAGATAATTGCTATCTAGTTTACTTACCTGATTTTCCCTCCCAACAGTTCCACACTCACTGAGGTACTTACGAAGCAGCTTTGAAGAATGCTGTAGAAGTATTAGAGCTTTTAGTTGAAAAATATCAACTAGATGGTATATCTCTCCCAAAACCTAAAACCATAGCAGAAAGCCTGCTGTTTTTTTGAACAGAAGTTTGAAGCGATCGCCCCTCTCCCTCCCATTAATCTGCGAAAAAAAAGAACGATCGCCCTTATTTCGAGCGAGGGCGATCGCCCGAGTGACATATTACGGATAACTCCCGACTAATTCTGAGAATCGTCCTCAAAAGTCTCCTCAAATCCCGCTAGAAAATCATCCAAAGCTTCAGAGGCGATCGCCAAATTAATATTATCAGCATCTTCCCATCCCCACGTATTCACCCCAACCACTTGACCGGCCATATTAATCAGCGGCCCGCCGGAATTTCCCGGATTAATCACCGCATCCGTTTGTAACACCTTTACCTCAGCAGCACTATCATCTTCTTCGTCACCTTCTTCATACTCGTCAGGTTCTCGAATAGCACTCACAATACCTTGAGTTACAGTTGAAGCAAACTGCCCCAAAGGATTGCCCACCGCAATTACTCTATCTCCCACTTTCACATCAAAAGACAACTCTAGGGGAGGATATTCTTGGGGAAATTCCACTTGTTCCCCTGTGTTCGGGTCGAAGGTAAAATCGCTAATTAAGAGCAATGCTAAATCTTCTTCGGCATTACCAGTAAACACCACCTCTGCCAATCTCAATTTTCCGTCGTGAGTTTCCACTAAAACCTGTTCGACTTCATCTTCTTCATAGAAGTAATCTTCATCGGCAATATCTTCTACAACGTGATAGTTAGTGACAATTATGTCCGGCGATACAAAGAAGCCGCTCCCTGAAGAAATCTCTTCTTCTGTATCCCAATCCATGACGTAAATTGAAACTACGGACGGCAAGACTTGCTCGACTACATCCGAAAAATTTCCTGCTTGAGTTTTGAATTCTTTCAATTGCTTCTGCAAAGCTTGTTGGTCTGCCTGCATTTTGCTGTAGAGTTGCTGAACCTTTTTCAATGCCAGCTTTAATTGAATTTCTCTAGCGCTCATATTTTCCCTTTACCTGAAATAAATTGCTGATTAATTTTGGATTTGTGATTGTAGATTTTGGATGGGTATGTTAATAATTCTAGGACTTGCGAAAAAAAACCGGTTTTTACCATAAATCTTGGGCCGTCAAGCGAGACTTACATCAGAAACCGGGTTGATTAACACCCGTGCGGAGCGTCCTAAATTAGTCAGATATTTTTGAAATCTATCGCGCAAGTCCTATCTAAAATCCCCACCAAAAATCTACAATCAGACTGCTTGCTACTCTACCTGTGAAAGCAAAAGCGAACCGCCTGTTATTTTTTTTTACTAAAGGCGATAGCTCGCGTCTCGAAGCCTTAACAAATAGATGCCGATCGGATTTAGGAACCGCGTTGAACTTGGGCAAATATTTCCTCTAAAATTGCACTAGCTCCCTGTTGGCGCAGTCGGTGAGCGAGGTCAATTCCCAGCATTTCAGCAGTCTCGGCGGCGCCGGAAACAGTATCTTTGACGAATTGCTTGCCGTCGAGACTCGATACCATTCCAGTTAAGGTTAATTGACCGTTTTCTATTTTGGTATTGACACCGATCGGCACTTGACAGCCGCCTTCTAATTCCCGCAGAAATGCGCGTTCGGCATAACATCTTTGGGCGGTTTCCGAGTGTTCGAGAGCTTTAATCACTTCCATGATTTCTGTGTCTCCGGCGCGGCATTCGATGCCCAAAGCACCTTGTCCGACGGCGTGAAGGGAGATTTCAGCAGGGATAATTTGGTGGATGCGATCGCCCATTCCCAATCTTTCCAATCCCGCAACTGCTAAAATAATCGCGTCGTAACCGCCCTCATCTAATTTAGCGAGTCTAGTATTGAGATTGCCGCGAATATCTTTAAATTCAAAATGAGGGAAATGGTGTCGCAGTTGAGCTAGCCGCCGCAGGGAAGAAGTGCCGATTACTGAACCTTCTGGGAGAGTGTCGAGTTGCTTGTCTTTGTGCTTGGAGTGAACTACCAGGGCGTCAGCGGGATTTTCCCGTTCGGTGACGCATCCTAAAATTAAACCTTCGGGCAAATTGGTAGGCAAATCTTTGAGGGAATGAACGGCAAAGTCCGTTTCATTGTTAATCATTCCCGTTTCTAATTCTTTGGTGAAAAGTCCTTTATCGCCAATTTTAGCGAGGGCGACATCAAGAATTATGTCCCCTTGGGTGGACATGGTGTGGACTTCAAAAGTGTGTTGCGGGAAGTGTTTCTGTAGCTGTTCTTGCACCCAGTGGGTTTGCACGAGAGCGAGTTGGCTTTTGCGGGAACCGATGCGAACGGTTCGGGAAGGGGCAGATGTGGTTGGGGACATAATATCGATCGGAGGATAGCTTGAAATCAGCCAATATATTCACCTGATCTAGCGTACCGCAGGTGGGGACTTTAATTGCTGGTTGGGATAATTCGGGCGATAAAATAGAAATACCGGATTTTGACCGCCAGTAGCTGTGAGTCTTGATGATGTTTCCCATCCAGGATTTGGCGTCGCTGGCATGGGGCAGATCGACATTCCGAAGCAAAGGCTGCCGGCGATGTACGATTGACCTAGGGTCGAGCCGGATGAAACTGGTTGGCATGAGGAGTTAGCTTAGCTGCAGCGAGAAAGAATTAGCTCAAAGGTTGGGGGATTTGGGGAGAGAAATGTAGTTGCGAGGGGAAAAGGGCGATCGAAATTGCGATCGTAGTTCTCAAGCCACCAAATAGCTTAGCATAAAAAGTAGACTTATTGCATATATCTTCGATCGATCTACCGCAGATGCAAGGCAGATAAACACAGATAAACGCAGATAATTTCTAGATTGTTTGCGAATGAATGCAATTGGATTCTAGTGATAGCCATTACCAATTCAAAAATCAAAAATCAAAAATCAAAAATGGTATTAACGCTGTCCTGCTTGAAGTGCAGAATTTGCTATCTGGATAACTTCTTGCTGCCGTGCGTTTTTCCTTGTGACTCGGTACAGCACCCCCTGCCTTTGCCACTCAACAAAAGCAGTGCAGTAAGCACCGCAATTATTGAAATAAATTCCCCTGAATCCGCCCGCCAATTCAACGCTTCTGTAAGTATCCTGCGGCAATTGCGAAGGAGGCGAAAACGGTTCATTTCTTTTAGCTTCGATTGTGCCGAAATAACAGGCTACCGCGCGGCATCCTTTGCCTAAATACATTCCCACAATGTAACCGTGGGCCCCCGCTTGCACGTCAAAATCAAGTTGCTGAATGTCAGATAAAGGAAGTCTACTCGGAAGAAAAACAGGCACTCGCGTTTTGCCTTTGATTTGCCGAAAGATGTTACTCGCAGGAAAACGACTGTTAGCTTGGTTTGCACCTGAGTTATCGGGGATTGGGGGAAACTTTTGCACAAAACTCCTCCACTGCACAACTCTATTTTTAGCAATGTTCAAAGTGGGAATAGAGTATTTTTCTAGCGCAAAAGAAGGGCGACCATTTTTCAGGTTGAAGCTGCGGCGAATCACTGTAATTTCTGGTTTCCCTAACCCGTAAGCTGTGGCTGTGGAACGGGCGAGATTGCAGCTAATTTTGAAGCGTCCCATCTCAATATTGCCATTTTCCGCTTGATAAGACCAATTGTAACCCTCAGAAGCCCGATCGCGATCGCACAGAAAATGAGAAATCTCAAACATCTTGGCAATATGAACATCGTACAACCGCAACTTGCGGCTGCCGGCAGATTTTGCAGTGTTGCGATCGGGCACAATAAATTGTATCGGTTGCCAGCTATCTTCAGGGGAATAATTAAACCAGCGGATTTCTGTAATCGGGAGTTCAGTCCTTGCTAACGCTGAGTTTGGTGTCAAAAGTGCGTGAAGCGAAGCTATCCCGTTCCCCGCAGGGGTTCCCGTTCCCCGTAGGGGTTCCCGTAGGGTAGGGTAGGGAATCGTAAAAGCAGTCACCACACCAGCAAAAATCGCCGCAAATAGCCATCTTCCACTCATCCTGATTTCCCCCGAAGTAGGTAAGCGCAAAAAAATATAGCATCTTGTAAGGGGCGAGTGCGAGTTAATATCTCCCATACAAATCTCTCATACAATAACGGTAAGGTGCACCGTGCACACCCTACCGATAGAAGTTGTGCGTCCCCGACTACAAAGCTTAACGCTTCCGAGCTAAAATAGCAGAATTTGCTATTAAAATTAAATCAGATTCCCGTCCATTCTTAATTGCTACAGTATACATAAAATTCTGACTTTTCCACTCAATAGTTGCTGTGCAGTAAGCCCCGCAACCATTGTGAAAAACTCCTTTCACTCCGCCCGCAAGTTGAACATTTTTTAAAGTCTTAGTTACCCCTTCTAATTTGGTAGAAAACTCACCGCCTTTCTGACCTCTAATTTCCCCAAAAGTGCAAGCTCCCGCACCTCGGCAATCTGCTGTATACTCCATAGAAATAGTATAGCTGTCCGTTTTCGCTTGGCTTTGATAGTAAAGCTTCTGCGAAATAGGAAGCCGGCTGGGGATAAAAATTGGTACTTGTGTTTTGCCTTTTAACTTTTGCAAAATTTGACTTACCGGAACAGCCGTACCCGCTACAGCAACAGATTTTGTTTCCGGCGGTCGCTGCGACAATTCCGACGCACCAAAAACTCCCGATACAGGTACTAAAGCAGTCAATACACACGCCGAAGTCGCCAAAAGTAATAATTTATTGTTCACTGTTTTTTTCCTTGCTGCCGAAACAGTCCAGTTTTTCGGTGAAGCGCCTTCACCTATTTACAACAATACTCCAAAATACAAAGCTCACAATAGGCAGTCAGAAAAAAAGCAAGTTTAATTTTTTTTACACATTCACTAAAATCGGCAGTTCCCGATAAAATAGAAAAGGCGACAAATTTAGGAAGAGAACGTGGAACTGCAAGATTATTTACGCCAGCACGGATTGGAAACCTTGTCCGAAACTTATCATATCAAAGTTACCCGCCACCGCCAAGAACCCGATCTAGTCTGTCTGAAATACTCGCAGATAGAATCTCCCTTGGGCGAAAAAATAGTCCAGCAGTGCCGAGGCATTATTTTAGATTCATCTCAAGATTGGCAGATAGTTTCTTATCCCTACGACAAATTTTTTAATTACGGAGAAATTCACGCCGCTGCAATTGATTGGAATCATGCCAAAGTTTATGAAAAACTAGACGGTTCTCTAACTGTAATTTATTTTTACAAGGGAGAATGGAGAGTGCAATCTAGCGGCACTCCCGACGCCACCGGCGAAGTTAATGGTTTTGGGTTCAGCTTTGCCGAACTGTTTTGGAAAGTCTGGCAAGAATTGGGATATCAATTGCCCGAAGAAATCGACCAGTGTTTTATCTTTGAGTTGATGACGCCTTACAATAGAATAGTTGTCCAACAACAAAACAATCAAATCGTGCTGCACGGGGTTCGCAACACTCAAACACTGCTAGAAACAGACCCGATTCTTTGGGCAAATAAATACGGCTGGGAATTGGTAGCATCCTATCCTTTAACTAGCTGGAAAGAAGTTATCGAAGCGGCTAAACATTTAGATCCGATGGATTCGGAAGGGTATATTATCTGCGATGCTAACTTCAACAGAGTTAAAGTAAAGTCTCCGCAATATGTCGCAATTTCCCATCTGCGCGAAGGGTTTTCGACCCGCCGCCTGATAGAAATTGTTTTAACTAATGAAGGAGAAGAGTTTTTAGCTTATTTTCCTGAGTGGAGTGAGTTGTATCAACAAGTTAAGGACAAATATCAATCTTTGGTTGAAGAAATCGAGGAAGCTTACCGACAGCACGAACATATCGAAGTTCAGAAAGATTTTGCATTAGCGGTGAAACATTTGCCGTATTCCGGGATTTTGTTTTCTTTGCGGGCCCGAAGAGTTGCGGGAGTGAAAGAAGCTCTCCGTGATGTTAATATCTATAAAATAGAGGAGCTATTGGGTTTAGATTACATCCATCTCGGTTTGTAGTAACGACTACAGTCTTTTCTTGAATGAGGACTAAAATCCTCGCTAGGAACGAAGATTAACATTATATTTTATGTGAGAGAATAAAGAAGTAAATGCACCTAATTAAACCTAAAATACAGGTGGCTAAAAAGCTTGCTGTATGCGCCTTCTTCCTTCTTCCGACTTCCTTCTTCCTTCTTGCTTCTACTTACCATGAAAAGAGTTATTGTACTTGTCGGTTTACCGGCTTCGGGAAAATCTCAATTTGCTAGGGAATTGCTGCTGTCTGAACCTGCAAAGTGGGTGCGTAGCAATAAAGATTTGCTCAGAGAAATGGCTCACGCTTCTCATTGGTCGCCGGCAAATGAAAAGTTTATTGTACAGTTGAGAGATACGATTATTTTGATGGCTTTGGAAAGTGGCAAGCACGTCATTGTTGATGATACTAATTTTGGGCCTCACATCGAGCATATCAAGGAGTTGGTTAAAGGTAAAGCTGTTGTCGAAGTTAATGATTCTTTCCTACAAGTTCCGGTTGAGGAATGTATAAAACGGGATTTGAAAAGGCTTAATTCGGTGGGCAAAGATGTGATTATGAAGATGTACAATAAGTACGTGCGGGTTCCCGTTGGGCCGCCGGAATATAACCCGGATTTGCCGGATGCAATTATTGTTGATATGGACGGTACGCTGGCACTTCTCAACGGCAGAAATCCTTTTGATGCTTCGACGTGCGATCGCGATTTGCCCAACCAGCCCGTCTTAGATACCGTTCGCAAGTGGCAGTCCAGCGCCCATATTATTGTAGTGTCGGGCCGCACAGATGACTGTCAGCCTCAAACTGAAAAATGGTTGCAGCAGTATGAGGTCAATTATGCCGCTCTTTATATGCGGAAAACCGGAGATATGAGGAAGGATGCGATTATGAAGGAAGAATTTTATCGGCAGCATATTGCAGGGAAATATAATGTTAAGTTTGTGTTGGACGATCGCCAGCAAGTGGTTGATATGTGGAGAGGCTTGGGATTGACGGTATTCCAAGTAGATGAAGGGGATTTCTAAGGCAGGGTTTGTTTGCGGGGGCGCTCTCCCAACTCCTAATGCTACACTCAAAGTAACATTGACAAAAATTTTTTTATGATATCCATTCCCCAAGAACCCCAAAAAATGACCGTTGAGGAATATCTCGAATGGGAAGCTCAACAAGAGATTCGCCACGAATATGTCAACGGCGAAGTTTTTGCCATGACAGGCAGTACAATTCCTCATAACGATCTTGCACTTAACTTTTACAGGAACTTGTACCCGCATCTGCGTTCCAGAGGCTGTCGGATCAACGTGTCAGATGTGAAATTGCAAGTTAACTTTCAAAGCCGTTACTACTACCCTGATGTGATAGTCAGTTGCGACCCTCAAGACCTGGATTCGCGCAATTTCATTCAGAATCCTAAAATCATTGTGGAAGTTCTTTCTCCCAGCACAAGTGCTAAAGATCGGGATGAAAAATTCACTTGTTACCTAAAAATTCCGACTTTGCAAGAGTATATCTTGATTGATTCACAAAAGATTTTTGTTGAGCGTTACTGTCGGGGAGAGGGGAGAATGTGGCTGTACTATTCTTACACTGCTGGGGAGATTATCACTTTATCAAGCATTGAGTTTGATTTGCAGATCGCACTTTTGTATGAAGGTGTGGGATTTGAAACAGAAACAGAAACGTAAATGGGAATATTGAAAACCGCAATCTCTGTAGGGGCGGGTTCACCGAAATCTTTAACACAAATCAAACAATCTGATAAACCCGCCCTCCAACGCCCCATTTTACATCAACATTTGATTCAATAAATTAATAGTAAATTTGTATTTTCTATCCGCTGGGGGCGGGTTTAGGAGATTATTCATTTTCGCCATAGATGGTTGGCGAACCCGCCCCTACGGTTCAATTGTACCTGGTGTTGATTCAATACAGTTCAAACTACCGCGTCCAAGCCAGCCAGCGATTAAACAAATTTTTCACAAACGGCGTCAAACGAGTGCGATTGTAAGCATCTCCCGCTTTCCGAATTGCATCAGCTTGTGTCGGATACGGGTGAATTGTGCTAGCAATCTTTCCCAAACCAATATTGTTAACCATTGCCAAAGTAATCTCGCCGATCGTATCCCCAGCGTGGCGCGCTACAATAGTTGCACCTAATATTTTATCGCTGCCTTTCTTGACGTGAATTTTCACAAATCCTTCCTCTTCGCCGTCAATAATTGCCCGATCGACTTGACTGAAAGGAATTAAAAATGTATCGATATCAATGCCTTTTTCCTTAGCCTCGCGATCGCCCAACCCGACGCGCGCAATTTCCGGATCTGTGTAAGTACACCAAGGTATCGTCAAAGCGCTGAGCTTTTTGCGCCCGAAAAATAGAGTGTTTTGAATTACCATCCTCGCAGCAAAATCAGCAGCGTGAGTAAATTTATGTTTCATGCAAATATCACCGGCGGCATAAATGCGGGGATTAGTAGTTTGCAAATTGTCGTTGACAAATACGCCTGTTTGTGTATTGTATTCGACACCAACAGCCTCCAGATTCAATCCTTCCACGTTAGGCGATCGCCCTGTACTCACAATAATTTCATCTACTGTTAGCGAGGCTTCCTTACCTTGACATTTATAATAAATTACTTTGCCTGCATTTGTTTTCTCAACGCGCTCTATTTTTGATTCAAGTATTAGTTGAATTTCTTCGCGCAGAAAAGCCTGCTGCACGATTTTAGCAGCATCCGCATCTTCTTTGTCTAAAATCTGAGCATTTTTGTGCAGCAATACCACTTCCGAACCCAGCCGCCGAAAGGCTTGAGCCAATTCGCAGCCGATCGGCCCTGCCCCAATTACTGCCAAACGCTGAGGTCTTTCTGTAAGGTTAAAGACAGTTTCATTTGTCAGATACCCAGCTTCTTGTAAACCAGGAATTTGCGGTTGTAGCGCCCTTGCACCTGTGGCAATTACTGCTTTTTTAAAGCGGAGAGTTTGACCTGCAACTTCTATGGTAGAATTGCTAGTAAAACGACCGGAACCTAAGAAAACATCGACTCCTAATTTGTGCTGGTAGCGTTGAACAGAATCAACATCGCTGATTCCAGCCCTGATGCGGCGCAGCCGTTCCATCACAGCGGCAAAATCCACTTCTACACTGTCAGAAACATTAACACCAAATTTATTTGCTTCCCAGATATCGCCAACAGTGCGGGACGAGCGAATTAAAGCTTTTGACGGCACGCAACCGACATTCAAACAGTCGCCGCCCATCAAATGTTTTTCAATCAAAGCAACTTTCGCGCCCAAACCTGCGGCACCTGCCGCCACAATTAATCCGGCGGGCCCCGCGCCAATTACTACTAAATTATAAGAACTAGCCGGCTGCGGATTTACCCAATCGGGCGGATGCAAATAGGAGACTAATTTCTGGTTGTGTTCGTCCATCGGGGGGACAGTTACGCGATCGACTTTTGATTGTGACATTGGCAAATCCTGCTAATTAAACACTTTCATCCAAAGCTTTGCGAGCAATCCGAGTGATAGACATAGTAACAGCGACAGTAGCAATAAAACTGATGATATTAATCAACCATTTTACTGCTGAATCTTGGGGATTTGTATACAGAGTTTCCGTGCCTATCGCAGCAATATCTCCCACCAAAGAACCCGAGTAAACGTACATAATTGTACCCGGTATCATGCCAAAGGAACCCAGCACGTAATCTTTCAAAGAAACCTGAGTAATTCCCAGAGCGTAATTCAATAAATTGAAAGGAAATAAAGGACAAAGACGAGTCAAAAAAACTATTTTTAATCCTTGTTGGGAAACTGCGCGATCGAGAGCTTTAAACTTGGGGTGAGATTCCATATATTTTACCACGCGATCGCGGCACAAATAGCGCCCGATCGCAAAAGCAAATACAGCACCTAAAATCGACGCCGCAAATACGTAAACTGAACCCCACCACAACCCAAAAATCGCCCCCCCTCCCAGCGTCAGCACCGAACCCGGTACAAACAGCACAGTAGCCAAGTTGTAAGTAGCTACAAAAGCCACCGGCCCCCACCACCCTAAATCCTCGATCCGCATTAACACAGTTCTCAAAACATCTTGAACGTAGGCAGATCTAGTTGCTACAATTAAGAGAGCGAGCAAAAGGGCGATCGAAAAAAACAACACGATGCGTTTGAGTTTTACCCTAGCATAATCTTGGATTCGTTCTTTTGCCATGATTCACCCGCAAATATTTATCAGCATTATACTCGCAACTTAAATTATTACTGTAAACTACCCTAAAAGCGATCGTCATGACACAAAAAGCCCAACTTCCAATCCCCCAATTTTTCGACCCCAAAAAATTAGGCGAAGTCTGGCGAGTCCCCTACCGAGAACGCGCCCACCAAGCGAAAGATTGGGCAAAGCAGCACAGCATCCAGCCCGCCGCCAGCGATAAAAATCAGACTTGTTTGCTGATAATCGACGCCCAAAATACCTTTTGCTTGCCAGAATTTGAACTATTTGTGGGCGGGCGTTCCGGTAGCGGTGCAGTAGACGATAATTTGCGGTTGTGCGAATTCATCTACCGCAATTTAAATGCAATTACAACCATTGCGCCGACAATGGATACCCACACCGCCATGCAAATTTTTCATCCAATCTTTTGGATCGACGAAGCAGGCGAACATCCCATACCAGCCGCAACTTCTATTACACTGGAAGATGTCCAAAAAGGCATTTGGAAAGTCAATCCAGCGATCGCCCACAGCATCAGCATGGACAATTTTTCAGCACTGGAAAAACAGGCTTGCCACTACGTCAAAAAACTCAGCGCCGATGGAAAATATCCCCTGACAATTTGGCCCTATCACTCGATGCTGGGCGGCATCGGACACGCCCTGGTTTCCGCCGTTGAAGAAGCAGTATTTTTTCATACAATAGCCCGCAACAGTCAAGCACTTTTTGAAATCAAAGGCGGGAATCCGCTAACAGAAAACTATTCGGTTTTGAGACCGGAAGTTTTAGATGGATTCGACGGCAATCCGATAGCTGAAAAAAATGCTAAGTTTGTGGATAAATTGCTCGATTTTGATGCAGTAATTATTGCCGGACAAGCCAAAAGTCACTGCGTTGCTTGGACAATTGATGATTTGTTAACGGAAATTTTGGCGCGAGATCCGAATTTGGCAAAAAAGGTTTATTTGCTGGAAGATTGCACTTCGCCTGTGGTTGTTCCGGGTGTTGTTGATTTTACGGAACAAGCAGATGCAGCTTATCAAAAATTTGCGGCGGCGGGAATGAATGTGGTTAAATCTACTCAGTTAATGCTGGGCGATTAAAGACGAGGGTTTTCTGTTGGGGTTGTCAGTGCAAAAAAGTATACATGATTAACCAGATGCGGTAA
The DNA here is from genome assembly GCF_036704885.1 of Microcoleus sp. F4-D5. Lineage (NCBI taxonomy): Bacteria > Bacillati > Cyanobacteriota > Cyanophyceae > Oscillatoriales > Microcoleaceae > Microcoleus > Microcoleus sp. F4-D5. The sequence continues at coordinate 13,566 of NZ_JAUBSX010000010.1, forward strand.
TTTTTGTTCGCTTGGCACTCTGCTGCGATCGCATTTAACTGATAGCTTATGATATCATATCCGGTAAATCACTTACGATAGAACCGTAGTTAAGGAGTTTCCCGATGGCTGAAAGCAAAATTTATAGTGTTCTTCTGTTTCGGGATGCGAGTGTGCAAGCAATTGCAAAACTATCAGTGGCGATCGCCACGACTCTTCTGAGCACAGTTGTAACTGCAACCCAAGCCTACGCAGTTCGCGTAACCTACGATTTCACCATCACTGTTACCAAAGGCGGGTTAGCGGGCAATACATTTAACGGTTCCTTCAGCTACGATGATGCCAAATTGAAGGGAACGGGAGTGGAAGAATTGGGAATTACTGACGGATTAACGACTTGCCTAAATTACCTTGGACGCACTTATCGCGAAACCGATGATACCAGTTATCCTAACTTTCCCACACTCAAATTTGAGGATGGCAAGATCGCGCAACTAGACTTTTGGATTCAGCCGAATCAGCGAGTTAATTGGTGGAAATTACCTGGATGGGAAGTCAAGCTGTCTGAGCCTAAAATGAGCGATTCAACTGTTCCCAACTGTCAAAAACAGTGAGGCGCGGCTAAGGTGCGATCGACCGTAGAAATATAGGAGGAATTAGATGCAAATGCCGGCGCTTGCGGTAATTTTATGCAGCCACGCTACCAAGGTGCGATCGCCGATCGTCTGCTGGGGCGATCGAATATTTGCGATCGCTATGAACGAATGATATCATGTGCGATCGAGCGATAAAAAGGGCGGGTTTTGGAGATTGGAGATTGTTGGCAGATATTTTTCGTGAACCCGCCCCTACGGTATTAGGGGTAATAGACCGGAGATAATATGACTCAAAGATTGTTTGAAAAAAAACCGCATGATTCCTATTTTATGTCGTCAAAAGTGAGTCGGCGCTTGATGATTTTTAATAACTATTTCCCATCCAATCTGGGGACTCCTTCCAAAAAACTGCCGCTCAACATTAACTCAGTAATCCTATCTAGCTTACCGCTGACTTGCAATTTTTTATCTGTTTGAAACCGCTCGATATCTGCTTTCAAATCGCCGCTATTATATCCTAATTTACTCAAATAGTCAATAGCTTGCTCGTTGCTTAACAAGATATCCGCAGACCGGAAAATCGGCACGTATTCGTCTCGCCAAATGTAGGCAAAAGTTTCTCTATCTAAATAGAAAATCCGACCCCGTGCCGGGTCTCCAATGGCAGCTACACTGTCATTCATTCCCAGCAAAGCGACCGCGTGGGGTAGCTTTGCTGGGCCGTCAAACAGCCAAACTGCTAGCACTCCGGGGCGATTAATTTGCTGAATTTGCTCCCAAGTTGGCGTTAGTTCGATCGCATTTACGCCCAAAGCTCTTGCTGCCACAATTATTTGTGGCATCGAAGTTCCCAAGCGACTCGTACCGGCAAAACGCGCTACACTCGATTCCGTCGCATCGATTCCCCAACGCCTTAAAACTGTTGCTAGCGCCGCCGGCGCGCAACTGCTGCTAGATGTTTGCCGAAACACACCGTTTGGCTGCAAATTATCTATTAAATCAGCGTAAATTGGTGCCAGAAAATAGTTTTCAGCGCCTGTAAATCCTCCCAATCCCAGCAAGCAAATTAAAATTACTGCGATTACTTGCGATCGCGCTGTCAACCAACTTATACTAAACCCAATACCGCAGACTCCCATCAACATCGCCCTCAGCAAAGTCCAAGTAACTTGCATCCCGTGAAAGCGCCACTCGATCGGCAAAGCTGGCATTTGAGGCAGATTTAGAGCTAGTAGCAGCAAGGCAATATAAAAACCTAAAAACAGCAGGGCGATCGAATTTCTGCCCTTAAACAAATCATTAGCCGTCACTCCCGATCGAACTAACACCCGTCCGAAGCGCATTCCCCAGACAAACAGCACCGAACCCAGTACCAGCGTCACTACTATTTCCATAAGTTCAGAATTTGATTGCTTAACTAGGTTGTAACATTTATGCGATCGACTTGGAGGCACATCAAGAGTGGGAGAGAGGAAGAGTGGGGGAGAGAATTTGACGATGTTTGGGTTTCGTTCCTCAATTTATCGCTACAATCGAATAAACAGGATTTATCCAAAATCGGAGCAGGTAAAATAACCCTTAATCCTAAAGGCTTTAACCTGCATAGCTTCCTCGATATTAAGTTTTGCCAGATTTTTATCGATCGGTCTGAGTCAATCGTTTAGTTAGTAAAGCAAGGAAAGCAAAAAGAAGCGCGGGAAGTTTTTTCCACCAAAAAAGGGGCATTAATTGTGAATGAGTATTAGGAATTAAATAACTACTTTGGTAAAAAAGAGGAGGAAATTATTTAGGCTGCAACTTCCCACGCAAAAGTAAACAACTAATCAAGGAGTAAAAAGTTAAATGTCGCCAAACATTATTCGGCTTAGTAAAGTAGTTCCGTTGGGCTTCGGCTCCATTTTTTTGTTAATGATTGGTATCGGATTTACAACTAAATTGAGTATGGATAATTTAGCCAAATCTATTGAGTGGCAAACGCACACTTATGTAGTCAAGACAAATTTGCAAGCCCTCGAAAAAAATTTAGTGGATGCTGAAACAGGACAGCGCGGGTTTATCTTCACGGGTAAGGAGGAATTTTTAGCACCTTATAAAAAGGGGACAATCGCCTTTAATCAAACAGCAAATGAGACAAAAAAGTTAATAAAAGATAATCCTGAACAAGTTAAAAAATTAGAGCAAATTGAAAAATTGGCTCAGCAAAAACTAGATGAATTAGAGGAAACTATATCTCTGAAAAAAGCTGGAAAAGAATCTGAACTAAGAACATTGGTGATTTCAGGTAAAGGCAAGATATTTATGGATGAAATCAGGAATAAGGTGGCAGAAATGCTTAAGCTAGAAGATAATCTACTGCTTCAAAGAACAAAAATAGCAAAACAGTCGGAGCAATTAGCGACGACTGTTTCTGTAGGAGGTACGGTTGTTGCTGTAGTATTGGGTTCATTTATTGTATTATTTATTTTTTATAAAATTATCCGACCAATTAATCAGGTAGCAAATACGATCGCCAGTTCTTCCACAGAGATTGCTGCCACAGTTGAACAACAGGAACGCACAGCCGCACAGCAATCTAGCTCTGTAAATCAAACTACAACCACAATGGATGAGTTGGGCGCGGCTTCCCAACAATCAGCCCAGCAAGCCCAAGCTGGTGCGGAATCTGCACGGCAAGCTTTAAAGATTACTGAAAAGGGAACCCTAGCAGTGGAGCAAACCCTGGAATCGATGAGAATTTTGAAAGAAAATGTCGGGGCAATGGCAGCACAAATTCTGCGATTGAGCGAACAAACCCATCAGATTGGCAATATCTCTAGTGATGTTACAGATTTAGCCAATCAAACAAATATGCTGGCACTGAATGCCTCAGTAGAAGCAGTCCGGGCGGGCGAAAACGCCAAAGGTTTTACTGTCATAGCCACAGAAATCCGCAAACTAGCAGATCAAAGTAAGAAATCAGCAGAGAAGATTAACCGCCTTGTCGATGATATTAAGAATGCGATCGATTCCACCGTAACGGCGACAAAGGAAGGTACTAAAACAGTAGAAGAAGGAACCAAAATTAGTCAAGAAACAGCAGCAGCTTTCTCGGCAGTAGCAAATGCTGTTAACAATGTGGTATTGAACAATCAACAAATTTCTCTAACTGCCCAACAACAAGCAGTTGCTATTCAACAAGTAGTCGATGCTATGAACAGCCTCAACCTAGCGGCAAAAGAAACCGCTAGTGGTATTACTCAAACCAAATTAGGCACTCAACAATTGAACGATGCCGCCCAAAATCTCAATTCAATTGTCTAAAGGGCGCTTAGTCTTTTGGGCCAACCGACTAGCAATTGATAGCATTGAGTCATGAATTGATCTGGCTGCCCTCCCAGCTTGTCAAACCGCCTGCATCCAAGTTAAAACGATCGCAGGCGATGGCATCGCAAAAGCTAGGGCGATGGAATTTCTGCCCTTAAACAAATCATTAGCCGTCACTCCCGATCGAACTAACACCCGTCCGAAGCGCATTCCCCAGACCAACAGCACCGAACCCAGCACCAGCGTCACTACTATTTCCATAAGTTGAGAATATGGTCGCTTAACTAGGTTGTAACATTTATGCGATCGACCTCAGTCAACTGCTGCGAGATTTCATCATGCGATCGATATTTTCATTCAACCATAAGTAGTTAATCTTCGACATTAATTTTCGGCGGTTAGAAACCGCTACTACACCAACAAAGTCCACCTACGTGGACTCGGAAATGTGAATTTCCCAACCTGCGGAGGCAGGTTTCGTCTTTGTAGTCGCGGTTTCCAACCGCCGGGGCATCGCCACAAAATTCCCCGCGTCTGAGCTATAGTCAAAACCATCCTCTCCATCTCCTCACATACCCCTCATGAGGTACTGGCCCCCCGGACAACAACTCCACAACGGCAAATACCTAATCGAAGAAATCCTCGGCGGATTCGGTGTCACCTACCGCGCTCAAAACCGCAAAGAAGGCAAATTAGTCGCCATCAAAACACTGAATGCGAACGTTCAAGGTAAACCAAACTTTCGCAAATTCCCAACCAGATTTGTCAACGAAGCTTTATCTTTAGCCAAGTGCAGCCATCCCCACGTCTTCCAAGTTTACGAAGTATTTCCCGAAATGGTGGGAAATATCGAATTGTGGTGCATGGTTATGGAATTAATCGAGGGAATTGACTTCGCTGAATATCTCGAAGATAACAACATTTTGTCCGAAGAAACAGCTTTGCCAATTATTCAACAAGTCGGAAGTGCCCTGAGTTTTGTTCGCCAGCAAGGATTTACTCACCGCGATGTTAAACCACAAAATATTATGATAAGAACCCCACCAGCCCTGCCCTTGCTAAGGGGTGAGTAAAAGTTTCTATAATCCAAAATCGAGTGGCTTGTTTGTATGTGATGATAACGGGATATTCCCCGCGAAATTTGCAGGATCGAGACCCGTTTTTGGCGGTTTTGCAAAATGATGCGGTTCCTGTGCGCGATCGCACTTCTGCGATTCCTCAACCGCCAGCCACAGTTATCGATCGCGCTTTAATTGACAATCCTGATATTTATTATAAAAATGCAGCGGAATTTAAACAAGCCCTATTCAATAGTATATCGTAAATTATGATTCGACTGGCAATAGGTTTTCAGAAACCGGGTTTCTTGAAGAAACCCGGTTTCTCGGTATTCTCAATCTGCCATCACAGACAACACATACTCTCCTTGATTTACTGACTGATTGGTCGAAACATCAAAAATGAAAACATCCGACTCAGCACAAACATCAACCAAACTCGGAAATTCCCCATTCTTATTAAAGCTGAGAATTTGATAAAGCCGATCGCCCTTTTTGACATAACTCCCCAATTGCACTCGATTTTGAATCATCCCGCCCGCCGGCGCGTAGTATTGGATCGTGGAATTTTTGGGGGTGAAAATAACTTGATGATTCGCAGTTTCCGGGAGAGGGAATCCATCAATTTTCAATAAACCCTTACTTGCTAAGTAATTTTTGATGCCCCGCAAGCCATTCGCCACCGACTCGGGATTCATTTCCATCCCCGAACCTAATTCTAAAGTCCAAGCTTCCACGTCAAATTGGATCGCACTTCCCAACTGGGCCAAACCCTTCTCCAGCGCCAGCCAAGGCTTGATAAACGCCTCGTCAAAAGCATCGCCGTCGTACTCGTCCATCAAGATTGCGCGATCGAGCAAAAAAGCTTTCGCACTCTCCTCGCGGGAATTAAAACAGTAAAGGTAATCTAAACTTTGATTCGTAGAACTGTGCAAGTCCAGCACGTAGTCAGCATCCAAACACAAAGATTGTAGCTGATATCGGTAAAGTTCGCTGTAAGGGCGGCAGCTAGGAGCGTTAATTTTTGCCAACTCTTTCGCAAAACTCAAAGCAATCGCTTTTCTGTAATTAACTTTGACAGTCTCGGCATCGAGATGGAGGTGAGACTTAGCAAAACCCAGAATATCTTCACCTTGTTTTTCAAAATCCCAGAAAATCCGGTTCCAATTTACCCCATCATAAAGATTGTAGCGACCGGGGGAAAAATGGTGCGATCGCTGACTGACACCCACAGGATTGCAAACCGGAACCAGCCAAATTTCCCCGCTTAACTGGCTGCTGTCCAAAGACCTTAAAAACTCAATCAATTGGTAAATCACAGCATTACCGCTAATCTCAGCGCCGTGGAGGTTAGATTGGAGGTAAGCTTTTTTGCCGGGAACCGCACCTTGGAACTGATAGACTTGCAGTGACAGGCGATCGCCCGAAGCAAGCTGCACCACAGGAATAGTCGAAATAACAGGAATCATAGACAAGACTCGGAGACAGGGAAAACGTTTAGAAAGGCAGGCGAGACTTGGCAAAACCAATCTTCCCAATTGAAGCACCGATCGGCTTCTAGATTTTTGGAGAGATTAACCAGTAAGTAATCATTTCTCCCCGACCCTTAATAGAAATAGTACCTCTTGGTTCCAGCACATACAGATCTTTCAAATGAGAATATGTGGTCTCTGTTACCTGAATATAGCCCGGTTTACCGTGAGACTCCATGCGAGAAGCCACATTAACAGCATCTCCCCACAAGTCATAAATAAACTTCTTGATGCCAATCACTCCCGCAATGACGGGACCCGTGTTAATGCCAATCCGTATTTGTAGTGAATTTCCTAAATTGTTGGGTATTGTTTTCATGTAAGCCTGCATTTCTAAAGCCATATCCGCGATCGCCCTGGCATGATCATCCCTGGCGATTGGCAATCCACCCACCACCATGTAAGCATCACCAATGGTTTTAATTTTTTCTAGACCGTACTTTTCCGTCAACTCATCAAAAGCTGAAAAAATTTGGTTCAATCCGGCAACTAATTGCATAGGTTCCATTTGGGCTGAGAGACTGGTGAAACCAACAATATCAGCAAAGAGAATCGTCACTTCTTCAAAATGTTCTGTCGGAGATTCTGCCCGTTTCAAGCGCTCGGCAATTTCGGCAGGTAGAATATTGAGTAAAAGCTGTTCCGATCGCTCCTTTTCTTTGCGTAGTTCTGCCGTGCGGATTTCCACTCGATTTTCTAACTCCTCATTAGCTAAGCGCAGGGCTTTTACTGATTCCTTGAGTTTGTCGGTCATGCTGTTGAAAGAATCGGCCACAATAGCAACTTCCTTAATCGATCCCGCGTCAACTTTTTGGTCGAGATTACCTCTTGCAACTTCTTGAGATGCCTCAGCAAGTTTTAATAATGGGTGAGTAATCCAACGGGCAGTGAGAATACCGATCGCGATCGCGAGGAATAAGGCTATTAACACTAGCACGACCGTATTTTGAGTATTTTCATAGATTTGTGCCATAAAATCTGCTTCTGGAATCACCACCGCAATCAGCCAATCAATACCTTTGCCATCCTTGAGGGGGGATACCTGCACGAACTGTCGCTGACCGTTGAGTAGGTAATCGCCTTGTTGCGATCTTTCAATGCGATCGAAGCTGCCAAAATGCTGCTGCAAATATTTGGCAGTTTCTCTGACTACGGGTTCTTCGCTTTGAATCGCCATCACCAGCTTGGCATTTTCCCCTTTGCCCACAGTTAGAGGTTCCTTGGTGGAGCTAGAAAGCATGGAACCTTTGCGATCCATAATGAAAGCATGACCTGTTTTGCCAATTGCCAGACTAGCTAAAAATTTCCTTAAATCTTCTAAAAGCACCACATCCGTAGCACAAACCCCTAAGATGTTTCCCGTACTATCGTACACTGGCTCGCTAGCTGTAATCGTCGGCAATCCGCTGGCAAAATCCAGGTAAACCTCACTCCAAATCTGTCGTTTGGCTTCTATGGCGGCAATGTACCAAGGACGTTTGCGCGGATCGTAGGGGCGGAGTTTTTCTAGCAGTTGCTGCCGATTCCCCCGACTATCCATAGCATAAAAGTAAAAATTGTAGTCGCTCTCTTGATTGCTAACGGACATGGCGATCGTTGCAGAACCTTGATAAAACAGGCGATATGCCCCCAAATACTGCCCTTGGAAGTCGCCGCAGTAGGATGAATAAATAAAAGTAGAAATTTGTACCTGGGTGAGAAATTGCTGGGCATTGCTGGCATTAACCATGTCAAAAATATTCCCAGAAAAAGCGGCCCCATTCAACTGATTAAAATCGTGGGGGCTACCTAGATATTTTCTGAATTCTCCATCAATCCGGGCAGTTAGCTCATTGCGTAATTGGGCTGATAGATCGTTAACCGCTTTTTGACCGCTGCGAAAAGACAAATAACTGACTAAGCCCACAGTTCCAACAATCTGCAATACAAAGGGCAAAACAAGGGCAATACGGAGCCGGAACCTGCGCTTTTTGAGAATTTTCATATAAATAAAACCGTGAAGTTTTTGAGATTTACAGGACTTACACATAAACCCTATTTATAGGGTGTGGAGTCCCCACCTTACGCCATAAATAGCGTGTCAAAACACTTGGGGCGTCATTCCTGATTTATATTCTTTGTTAATATCATGCTAGATATAACCCTTTGTTTCAGGAACGGCACTTGGGAACTGATAGACTTGCAGTGAAAGCCGCTCGCCCGAATCAATCTGCACCACAGGAATAGTGGAAATAACAGGAATCATTGAGAAGGAAGAGGAAAGTTCGGCAACGGATTAACTTTCTGATGAGGGAACCGATGTCAGTCTGAGAGAAGAGGTTCGAGGGAAGAGGGAAGTTCGGCAACGAGCAATGTACCGGATGTAAAGGATGTCAGTCCGATGTCCGTCGGCAGAAGGAAGAGAGAAGAGGTTCGAGGGAAGAAGGCAAAAATTTTTTTCTTTCTTCTGCCAACTGCCAACTGCTTTCCTGTCAACAGGCTTATTCCTTCATAGCCGATTTGGTGGCGAAGGTTTAAAATCAATACAGTCCTCTGCTGACTTGCTTTCAGCAAGATTTAAGCATACTTACCCTGCAACCTTATAATAATCCTTGTGCCAGACACTGCCCAGAACCGCCCAGAGCTGGATCTGAAGACCATATTTCCATTCGAGCTAGATAACTTTCAAAGAGAGGCGATCGCCGCCCTCGATGCAGGTAAATCGGTTGTCGTGTGCGCTCCCACAGGCTCCGGGAAAACGTTAATCGGGGAATACGCCATCCATCAAGCACTCGACCGGGGGCGGCGCGTCTTCTACACCACTCCCCTCAAAGCTCTTTCTAACCAAAAGCTGCGCGACTTCCGCAGTCAATTTGGAGACGACAACGTAGGTCTGCTGACGGGCGACATCTCCGTCAATCGAGATGCGCCGATTTTGGTGATGACTACCGAAATATTTCGGAATATGCTCTACGGTACGCCGATCGGAGAAGTCGGTACTTCCCTCACCGGAGTCGAAACCGTGGTGCTAGACGAGTGTCACTACATGAACGATCGCCAGCGCGGTACCGTCTGGGAAGAATCCATCATCTACTGTTCGAGCGAAATTCAACTGCTTGCCCTCTCAGCAACCGTTGCCAATAGCGAGCAACTCACAGACTGGATTAACAAAGTCCACGGGCCCACAGAGCTCGTCTACTCAGACTTTCGGCCAGTGCCGCTGCAATTCCACTTCGCCAACCAAAAAGGGATATTTCCCCTGCTAGACGAGACCGGCAAAAGAGTTAATATCCGGTTAGTCCCCAAAAAGAAGCAGCAAAAAGTAGAAAGAGGCAGCATCCCCACTCCGAGTTTGACCGATGTTTTGGCCCGGTTGGACGATCGAGATATGCTACCAGCAATTTACTTCATCTTCAGCCGTCGCGGGTGCGACCAAGCAGTCGCAGAAGTCGGCAATTTCTCCCTGGTTAACGAAGCCGAAACAGCCGAACTCAAACGCATCATTGACGATTTTTTACAGCGAAACCCAGAAGCAGAACGCTTCGGTCAAAAAGAAGCACTTTTAAAAGGCATCGCCGCCCACCACGCAGGCATTTTGCCCGCTTGGAAAGGTTTAGTAGAAGAACTCTTTGGCAGAGGTTTGATTAAAGTCGTATTTGCCACCGAAACCCTAGCAGCCGGGATTAATATGCCCGCCCGCACCACAGTCATTTCCACCCTGTCCAAGCGCACCGACAAGGGACACCGACTGCTAAACGCTTCAGAATTCCTGCAAATGGCCGGTCGGGCAGGCCGGCGGGGCATGGACAAGCTGGGGCACGTGGTCGCAGTTCAGACACGCTTTGAAGGCGCAAAAGAAGCATCTTATTTGGCAACAGCCAAAGCCGACCCCCTCGCCAGTCAGTTTACGCCCAGCTACGGCATGGTGCTGAATTTGCTGCAAACTCACACTCTCGACGAAGCTCAAGAGTTGGTAGAGCGGAGTTTTGGTCAATACCTGTCTACCTTGTACTTGCAGCCGCAGCAAGCAGAATTAGACCGATTGCAAACAGAATTGGCAGTTCTCGAAGAGTCCCTGGCCGCCGGAGGAAATGTCTCCACCCTGGAAAAAGAACTCGCCCATTACGAAAAATTGCAGGGAAGACTCAAAGAAGAGAAACGTTTGCTGAAAACTTTATTGCAGCAAGCTGAAGAAGCCAGATTTAAGGAAATGTCCGTAGCTGTGGCTTTTGCAGTGCTCGGCACGGTTCTGAGTCTCAAAGGCAAGCACGTTCCGACAGCCAAAAGATCGCACACAACTCCTGTACCCGCGGTACTGGTTGCCAAAACCCCAGGTTCCGGCCAAGCACCAAATTTGGTGTGCTTGGGCAAAGATAACCGTTGGTATGTAGTCGCCATTAGCGATGTCGCTACCCTGCACGCCGAATTACCCCGCTTGAGCGTTGCAGATACCTTGAACCCGCCGCCGGAAATGCCCCTGAGACTCGGCCAGTGCCGTTTGGGAACTGAAGAAACTGCTTCAATTGCTGCATCGATCCCAGAATTGCCGACACCAGAACCGAGCCCAGAGGCGATCGAGCAACAGCAGAAAATCGCAGCCCTAGAAGCTAAGCTAGAAATTCACCCGGTTCTAGAATGGGGCAATCCCGGTACTTTGCTCAAACGCCAGCGCCGCCGGGAAGAATTGAAAAAAGAAATCCGCAAAAGCGAACAAGAGTTAGAAAAGCAGCGAGCTCGCTACTGGGAGCAATTTCTCAACTTAATCGACATCTTGCTGAATTTCGGCTGCTTGGAAAGAGTAGTTTCGGCAACTGGAAACCGAGATGACTCCTCCGACAGGTTGGTACCCACAATCTTGGGCCAAGCTTGCGCCGCCATTCGCGGCGATAACGAACTGTGGCTGGGTTTGTCGCTGATGTCTGCAGAGTTTGACGAACTCGACCCCCACCACCTCGCTGCTGCTTGCGCGGCCTTAGTTACAGAAGTTTCCAGGCCCGACAGTTGGACTCACTACTCGCTGTCGCCAGAAGTTTTGGCACCTTTGGACAATCTGCAAAAAGGCCTGCGCCGCCGGTTGTTTCAAGTGCAGTACCGTCACGAAGCTGCAATCCCGATTTGGCTGGAACGGGAATTAGTGACTTTGGTCGAACAGTGGGCTCTGGGCGTTGAATGGCTGGAACTGATTAGCCATACGAGTTTGGATGAAGGGGATGTGGTGCGGATTTTGCGCCGGACTTTGGATTTCTTGTCTCAGATTCCTCATGTTCCTCATGTTTCCGATTCTTTGCGGAGAAATGCTTGTCGGGCGATGCAGTTAATCGATCGTTTTCCGGTGAATGAAGCTGCAACTTAGAAAAGTGTTGACAGTTGACAGTTGACAGTTGACAGTTGACAGTTGACAGCAAGCTTTCCGGCATCTAAATTGTATTTTTGTTTTTTCAACCCAAATGCACCCAGGTTTTAATCTAAAATCGTTTCCGGTGGCATCGGTATTGTTCAAATGCCCAAATGTCCAAACAGTCAACTGTCAACTGTCATGAGGAATAGACCCAGATTTACATCTAATATCAATTCCGGTAGCATCGGAATAGTAAAATCCAGTCCACAGTCAACAATCACGAACGGTGCAACCGAAAGCGATCTAATTTATCTGCGTTAATCTGTGTTTATCTGCCTTCATCTGCGGTTAAAAAAAGAGAATGTATTAACCGCCCCGGACAAGGGATGGACGCCCATTCACGCAGAGGTCGAGAAGAAAGATAGGAATAATTCCGATGCTAACAGATTCGATATAAAATCCCAAATCCCAAATCCCAAATCTAAAATCCCAAATCTAAAATCTAAAATCTAAAATCTAAAATCGATCGATCGCTCTTAATTGTTATTAAAATTTTATTTAGCGGTGTGGTGAGTAATTCTCATATTTATGCAACAAATCAATAAGCCCGATCAAATGCCTGAGACCTGCTCCCAGGCTCAAAAAATTCGCTTTGTTACTTTCTTGCAAAGAGTCTTAATTGGAACTCTAGCGAGTACGTTACTCAATCTCTTCATCCTATTTCCCTCTCCGAGTTTCGCAGAAGTAGTTCTGGGCGTTGTTCGCAGTTCCGAGAATTCTCCCGACTGGGTAAAGATTACCACGCGCCTCTGGGAAAGCGGCATTGCTTACAAACCAATCAATCTCGAACAAATCAAAAGTGCTGCGGATTTGGCAGGCGTTAACGTGCTGTTTTTGCCCAACATTGAAACTTTGACTCCGGCACAAATTAAAGTTTTAGAAGCTTGGGCTTCCCAGGGCGGCCGCTTGATTGCTTCTGGCCCCGTCGGCCGCAGTTCCCCGGCCTTGGTGCGCCAATCTTTGCGATCGCTCCTCGGGGCCTATTGGGCTTTTCCGTTAACCCAACCGGCGAGCCCGCAACCGCGCAGCCGCTGTCGGGATCTGGCTTGCACTACTTCTAGCAGTTGGGTGCCAGCAGAACAAAAAAATGCCTCAGTCCAAGGCGGTGTCTTGATTCCGGCTGATGCGAACAGTCAAACTATAGCTACTTGGAAAGATAGTTCCGGTTCCTCCGCAGCCATTGCCACGGATCGCGCTACCTATCTCGGCTGGCGCTGGGGTAGCGAGGGTTCGGCAAATGTAGATAAGGCTTGGCTGCAAGCCTCGATCGCCCGCTGGGGAGGCACAATCGCTGCGCCGCCTGCTGCGCCGCCAACAGCGACCGCGACCCCACTACCAAATCCCCCCTCCAGAGTCACTAGAAACACCCCTGGTTCGCCGCGCAGTACCCCGCTGAGCCGACTTTCTCCCTCGGGTGCGCTGCCCGATCCAGTACCTGCAACTTTTACAGACCCTTCGGATCAGTCTGCGCCGGCGGGTTTGGACGTGCAGGCAAATTCCAATAAGCCGATCGTCAGCATTGAAGCGTATTTGATGCGCCAAGAACTCACCAACCTCCTCGGCAGGTTTGAAAGCGCCCTGATAGCAGCTAATTCAGCTAATACGCCTGTTAATCTCAATGCTGCTACCACCCCTCAACTGGTGGCGGCAAGCAACAGTGCCGGCGGCCCGGCAGCCAGCGGCCCGCCTGTTCTGCAAGGGGCAACGGCGGGGGCGATCGCCCAAGCGCGGCAGGTTTTGCAAACTTTTGACCAACTCCTGCAAGAGCAAAACTACGCGGAGGCGAGATCGCAGTGGGTGGAAGCGCGGCAGTTGCTGTGGCAAAATTACCCCAAGGAAGGACAGCGCCTTGGGGCCGAAATTCGGGCGGTTTGGCTCGATCGCGGTACGATCGTCGCAGCGCGATCTGAGCAGGGTTTGGCGGCAGTGTTCGATCGGCTAGCCGCCGCCGGTATCAACACCGTTTTCTTTGAAACTTTGAATGCCGGATATACGATTTATCCGAGTCAAGTTGCACCGCAACAAAATCCCCTGACAGTTGGCTGGGACCCGCTGGCATCTGCGGTTAAATTAGCCCGCGAGCGAGGCATGGAACTGCACGCTTGGGTTTGGGTTTTTGCCACAGGAAATAAGCGCCACAATACTTTAATTGGTCAGCCTAGTTCTTATCCAGGGCCGGTGCTTTCCGCTCATCCACAGTGGGCAAATATTGACAATAAAGGACGCACGCAAAATCCTAACGACGGTAAATTTTATCTCGACCCTGCTAACCCGGAAGCGCGGAATTATCTGCTGCAAATAGTCAGCGAAATTGCCAACAACTACAAAGTAGATGGAGTACAATTAGACTATATTCGCTATCCTTTTCAAGATGACAATGCGAATTTTACTTACGGTTACGGTATTGCGGCAAGGCAGCAATTCAGGCAGTTGACTGGTGCAGACCCGGTGAATATTTCCCCCAGAGACGGCAGTTTGTGGCGGCAGTGGGTTGAGTTTAAAACTAATCAAATTAATACTTTTGTAGCTGAAGTTTCTCAGCTTTTGCGGCAGAATTATCCGCGCACAATTCTGTCGGTAGCGGTGTTTCCGCATCCGGAAAGTCAGCGGATTTACAAAATTCAGCAAAATTGGGAAGTTTGGGCTCGTCAGGGCATTGTAGATTTGATTGTGCCGATGACTTATGCTTTGGATACGAACCGACTTCAGCGCATCACCGAACCGCTGGTAAAGGAACAAATTCTCGGTTCGGCTTTGATTTCTCCGTCGGTTAAGTTATTGACTCTCCCGGAAGTTGTGGCGATCGACCAAATTCAAGCTTTGCGCGATTTGCCGACAGGGGGCTATGCTATTTTTGCGGTGGAAAGTATCAGCAGCGGGATGCAGGGGTTTTTTAACCGCACTCAAGGCCGGCCGGTGCGTTCCACTTCTGCTGCGGAGCCGATTCCTTACCGACAGCCGTTTGCAGCGGCCGCTTCGCGCTATACTGCTCTCAAGCAGGAATGGAGTTTTTTGTTGGCTAACAATCAGTTGCGGGTGTCGGAATCTGAACTGAAAGTTTTGCAAAGTCGATCGGATGAATTGGCGCAAGCTTTGAGCAACTTGGCGGCAAATCCTTCAATGGAAAGTTTAGCAACTACTAAAAGATTGTTAAGGAGTTTTCAATCTCAATTTCAATCTTCGATGCGCTTGCATTCTGCAGAAAATAGCTATCAAGTTCAAACTTGGCAAAATCGTTTGGAGAGTTTGGATATGCTGTTACGTTACGGCGAAAGCAAGGAGTTGAATCGCAGGTAAATGCAGGTTTTTGGGCGGAGTGCTCGTTAGCTACTGTTTGTTTAAACTCAGATGTTGCACCATTCTTAATAACCCTTCTCTGGGCGGGATCTCCTGCCCGCCCCACAAGAAAATGTACTTGTTGTGGAACAGGCTAGGGAAGCCTGTTAAGCGAGAATGGTGCAAGATGTGAGTTCAAACTGAAATGTTGCACGATCCTCGATTAACAGGCTTTCAGACCTGTTCTGCGAAGAGTGAGTTTGATTGTGGGCCGTTGCTCTTCTAGCGGGCCCGTCCAAGACTGATTGAGAATGGTGCAATACCTCAGATGATTTCGAGTTAGGTCGATCGCGCTTGGGCGATCTGTATCAGTAGTTACGAAAAAACTCTGATTATAAATACGCTATTTTGATTGAAATTGATCGGCGGTACTGTTGCCAGTAAACTACAGGATAAGGAGAAAAGGAAGAGCAAAGGGAAGATGATTTCCAATCAGAACTCAAAACAATTACCAATGCCCAATTCCCCATTTCCAATTCCCAATTCCTCTTAATATGACTATGTTTTCTAAACCGCTCAATCGCTTTGCTACCAAAATTATCGGCAAAGCTCCATTACAAACTGTGCTTGTAGTTCCTTTTTTATTGCAAATTGTCGGCACCGTAGGAGTTGTAGGTTGGCTGTCGTTCCAAAACGGTCAGCGGGCAGTCAACGATGTGGCCGCTCAGTTGCGGGGAGAAATTAGCGATCGCATCAAAGACCGCATGGAAAATTATATGTCAATTCCCCACATAGTCAATCACCTCAACGTTCAAAGCCTAAAATTGGGGCAGTTGAACCTAGAAGAAAAACAAAAATTAGAACTTCATTTTATCGAACAAATTCAATATTTTGATTCGATCAGCATCATTTACACCGCCACAGAAAATGGAGACCACTCGGGAGCAATCCGCACTAACAACCAGACTTTGATATCGGCTGCTGACAGCTCTACTGGCAATAAATTAGCTCGATATACTGCTGACTCTCAGGGAAATCGCGTTCAATTAGTGCAAATTTCGCCCGATATTTACGACCCGCGAATTCGCCCTTGGTACATAGCTGCTGTAGCGGCAAAAAAACCAATTTGGACTCCAATATATACAGATTTTTTGACTAGGGAACTGGCAATTACTGCTGCTTTGCCTATCTACGATGACGCTGGCAAGTTGTTAGGAGTAGCTGGCAGCGATTTGCTCTTTTCCAGAATCAAAGAATTTCTCGTCAGCCTCAAAATTGGCAAGTCGGGGCAAACTTTTGTGATGGAGCGATCGGGGATGTTAATTGCCACTTCAACGGCGAGTCCAGAATTCGTGGTGGAAGGTAAAGAAACCAGACGTATCAAAGCTTCAGAAAGCGAGAATCCGGTAATTAGACAAACCGCACAGCATTTAGAGAAATCCTACGACAGCTTAGCTAAAATCTCTAATTCTCAACAGCTTACTTTTGAGGTAAATGGCAAGCGAAATTTTATTCAGGTAGCTCCTTTTAAAGACGAGCGCGGGTTGGATTGGCTGATTGTAGTAGTTGTACCCGAGTCCGATTTTATGGAGCAAATTAACCTCAATACGCGCACCACTTTTTTACTGTCGGTTGCAGCTTTGATTGGGGCGACAATACTGGGGATTCTTACTGCTAAATGGGTGGTGCGGCCGATTTTAAGATTGAATGCGGCGGCGAAAGCTTTGGCGCGGAATGAATGGGATACAAAGCTCAGTCTGAATCGCAAAGATGAACTCGGAGAACTTGCCGCTGCTTTTAACAGCATGGCAGAGCAATTGCAGCATTCATTTACTTCTCTCTCGGAAAGCGAAAGCAGAGTCAAACAATTTCTTAATGCAGTACCGCTAGGAATTTTTATTGTAGATAAAAATGGTAAACCTCACTACATTAATCCTAGCGGCGAGCAACTTTTATCTCAAGGAATTGTGACCGCAACTGCCGAAAATTTACGTCAAATCTACCGAGTTTATTTAGCTGGCACTCAGGAAATTTACCCGGCGGAACGTGACCCAATTTTAAATGCTTTGCAGGGTAAAAGTGTAACTGTTGATGACATTGAAATCTCCTCCACTGACAAAGCGGTTCCCCTGCAAGTTTGGGGAACTCCTATTTACGATGCTCGAGGAAATGTTATCTACGGAATGTGCGCTTTTCAAAATATTACCGAACGGAAACTAGCGGAGAAAGTATTAAGGGAATACAACCAAAATTTGGCAGTGCAAGTTGCAGAACGCACTGCCGATCTTGCTAAGGCTAAAGAAAAGTTTTCTAAAGCTTTTCGTTCCAGTCCGAATGCGATTACGATCACGAGAATTAGCGACGGGTGTCACCTAGAAGTTAATGATAGTTTTTGCCGGATGATGGGCTACAGTCAGGAAGAAATCATCGGTAAAACAGCGGTGCAGCTCAATTTCTGGGCGAGTTTGGAAGAGCGCGATCGCATGATTCAAATGTTAAAAGATAAGACGGCTATTCACAATTACGAACTCAGGTTTCGCAATAAAAATGGTACAGAAAGAACGGCACTGCTGTCGATAGAAACCATCGATATTGACGGAGAAGCTTGTTTTTTGTCGATTTCTAGCGATATTACCGATCGCCAACAAGCAGAAACTGCCCTCCGAGAAGCAGAAGAAAAGTACCGCAACATTTATGAAAATGCTTTGAATGGAATCTTTCAAACTGCTAGTGACGGGAAATACATCAGCGCTAACCCCGGTTTAGCTCAGCTTTACGGTTACGAATCGCCCGCAGAATTAATAGCAGCACAGCCCAATTTCAAGAACCAGCTTTACGTGAAGCCCAACCGCCGCGACGAATTTGCAGCGCTGATGAACGAGTACGGGATACTATCCAACTTTGAATCGGAAATCTACCGCAAAGATGGCAGCATAATCTGGATTTCCGAAAATTGTCGCGCTGTCTGCGATGAATCAGGAAATTTACTTTACTACGAAGGTTTTATTAAAGACATTACTGATAACAAACAAGCGGAAATCAAAATGCAGCAGGCGAAAGAAGCGGCGGAAGCAGCAAACAAAGCTAAGAGTACGTTTCTCGCCAACATGAGCCACGAATTGCGATCGCCCCTGAACGCGGTCATCGGCTTTGCTCAACTCATGATCCGCAGTAAAACTCTGTCTCCTGAAAATCAAGAAGATGTCGCAATTATCCTGCGCAGCGGCGAACATTTGCTGGCTTTAATTAACCAAGTTTTAGATTTGTCAAAAATAGAAGCAGGACGCACTACAATTTATGAAAAAAACTTCGATTTGTACAAACTGCTCGACGATTTAGAAGATATGTTTGCTCTCAAAGCTGAGGAAAAAGGCTTGCAATTAGTGTTCGAGCGGGGCGCGGAAGTACCCCATTATATTTGTACCGATGAAGTGAAATTGCGCCAAGTTTTAATTAATTTGCTCAACAATGCAATTAAATTCACTTCACAAGGCGGAGTGTCGGTGAAAATCAAAGGAGGAAAGGGGGGGGTAGACCAAAATAGCCGCGATCGATTGCCCGATCGCTACTCGCTACATTTTGAAGTTCAAGATACCGGTGCAGGCATTGCTCCTGATGAAATCCATCAGTTGTTTGAAGCATTCGTGCAGACAAAAACAGGTAAAGATTCTCAGGAAGGAACGGGTTTAGGTTTAGCGATTAGCCGCCAGTTCGTGCAATTAATGGGAGGTGAAATTACTGTTACCAGCCACCTCGGAAAGGGTACAATCTTTCAGTTTGACATCCAAGTTCATCTGGTTGAAGCTGGTGACATTGAAAGCAAAAAAACTCAACGTCGAGTCGTTGCCCTCGAACCGAATCAGCCAAGTTATCGCTTGCTAATTGTGGACGACAAACCTTTGAACCGCCAACTGTTGGTAAAACTTCTCAGTCCACTTGGATTTGAGTTAAGAGAAGCTAATAACGGTAAAGAAGCGGTGGATATTTTTATGGAGTGGGAACCGCATCTGATTTGGATGGACATGAGAATGCCCGTAATGGATGGCTACGAGGCAACGAAACAAATTAAAACTACAACTGGCGGGCAAGCAACGGCGATTGTTGCCCTGACTGCTAGCGTTTTGGAGGAAGAACGGGCGGTGATTCTTTCGGCTGGTTGCGATGATTTTATGCGGAAACCGTTCCGCGAGGAGGATATCTTTGTGGCAATGGGAAAGCATTTAGGAGTACGCTATATTTATGAAGATCCAACCGCAGTCAGTGGGGCAGGTATAGGGGAGTCAAGTCAGGAGGTGCTGACACCAGAGGCTTTTGCTTCTCTTTCTCCAGACTGGATGGCCGAATTCAAGCAAAATATTTTGAGTGTGGACATGGAGGCGATCGCGACTTCGATCGCACAAATCCGCACTGTCAATCCCTCTCTTGCGGGCCGGCTTCAAGATTGCATTAATAATTTTGAATATGACAGAATTTTGAACATAATTGACATCAGCGAGAACCCGTAAATACCCGATGACTTCTACTTTACCTAAAACCAATCGAGCTAATATTTTAGTAGTGGACGACACGCCAGAAAACCTGCGGCTGCTGGCAGGAATATTGAGCGAAAAAGGCTATCAAGTTCGCCCGGTTCCCAACGGGAAGCTAGCACTGTCTGCTGCTCAAAAAATACCGCCGGATATAGTGCTGCTTGATATTATGATGCCGGAGATGGACGGCTATGAAGTTTGTCAGCGGCTGAAAGATTCTGAAGAAACAAAAGACGTTCCGGTGATTTTCATCAGTGCAATTAACGACGTGATGGATAAGGTTAAAGCTTTTGCCGTTGGCGGAGTGGACTTTATTACTAAACCGTTTCAGGTTGAAGAAGTTTTAGCCCGGATAGAAACTCATTTAAAAATTTGTTCGCTGCAACAAACTTTGCAAGAAAAAAATCAAGATTTAGCAACTGCGCTCCACCAACTGCAAGCCACCCAAGAGCATTTGATTCAATCGGAAAAAATGGCTGCACTCGGACAACTGATTGCCGGCATTGCCCACGAAATCAATACCCCGCTGGGCATTATAGGTTCGTCTATTAATAATATAGCTAATTTTTGGGACTATAATTTAGACAAGATGCCTCAATTTTTTCAACAGCTTTCTGAAGAAAGTCAAGCTTATTTTTTAAGTTTACTGTACAGAGCTACCCATCAAGAAACTTTATTTACCAGCCGAGAGAAACGTAAGTTTAAGCAGCAGTTGACGGGAGAGTTGATGGCAGAATCAGTTGAAAAGCCAGATGAAATTGCCGATACTTTAGTTGACATGGAAATCTACGACAGCATAGAACATTTGTTGCCGCTATTTAAATTGCCGGATTGGGAAGTTGTTTTAAATACTGCTTACCAGTTTGCAAGCTTAAAAAAAAGTATTAGCCTGATCCAAAGAGCGACAGCTAAGTCGGGAAAAGTAGTATTTGCCTTGAAAACCTACGCTCATTTCGATAGCAAACCAGAAAAAGTCCAGGCTAACTTGCACGACGGCATTGAAACGGTGTTAACCCTTTATCAAAATCAACTGAAACACGGTATAGAAGTAGTTAAAAAATATGGAGATTTACCCAAAATTATGTGCTATCCAGATGACTTAAATCAAGTTTGGACGAATCTCGTTCATAATGCCCTGCAAGCGATGGATTATAAAGGTATTTTGACAATTGAAACTCACCAGGAAGAGGATAATATTTTCCTCAAATTTACTGATAACGGCAAAGGCATTCCCCCAGAAGTGATTCCCAAAATTTTTCAGCCATTTTTTACGACTAAATCAGCAGGCGAAGGTAGCGGTTTGGGATTGGATATTGTGAGAAAAATTGTGGAAAAACATGACGGCACAATTGCTGTAGATTCTGTACCGGGGCAGACAACTTTTACAGTCTCGCTGCCAATCTCTTAAACAAAAATTATTTGTAGGGGTCTGATTCCCGGTGAAACTCCTAGCTGTCTCTCTTGCCAAGATAAGATTTAGGGCGATCGACCGAATTTCTGTTCGGAAGTCCTATTAAAATAATACCACTTTAAAAAAAATGTAACTGCAGGCAAGTTCCCAACTTTTATGAAATTAGTCATTCCGCGTCTCAAACCTCAAAACTCAAATCTCAAATGGTATAAGATAGGGGACAGATATCGTGCATCCTCGCCCGAAATCAATAAGGTAGAAGCAAGTCATGTCGGTAAACCACTAAAATTAAAGCTGAGAGGAAAAGATGAATAAGCCTGTAATTCTTTGCGTTGACGATGAACCCGATATCTTGAATACTCTCAAGATCCAGCTAAAGAGTGAATTTAAAAATGATTACTTTTATGAATTAGCTGAAAGTGGCGATGAAGCTTTAGATTTACTTGAGGATTTTCAAGAAAAAGCTCAGGTGATTGTGGTTGTTTCTGATTGGCTGATGCCGGGAATTAAAGGTGACGAACTTTTAATTAAAGTTCACCAAAAGTATCCTACAATTATTAAAGTGATGTTGACTGGACAAGCGGATGCAGCGGCTGTTCAGCGGGCAGTAGAAGCAGCCGATTTATACTGTTGTTTGTACAAACCGTGGCAAAGCCAAGACTTAATAGAGATTATAAAATCTGGGCTGGCTAAGTTATGAAAAAACCTGTGATTGTTTGTATTGATGATGAACCTGACGTTTTGAACAGTTTAAAGATTGAACTGAAAAAGGCGATCGGCGATCGGTGTATTATTGAGACGGCTGAAGGGGGCGCTGATGCTTTAGAGTTGCTGGCAGATTTGCAGGCAGATGAATACGAGATTGCTTTGGTGCTTTCCGATTATATCATGCCGGATATTAAAGGGGACGAACTGCTCCGAAAAATTCACGAAAGCTCGCCGGAGACGCTGACGATTATGCTGACGGGGCAAGCAGATTTGGAAGCTCTGAGCAATGCTATCAAGTATGCTAAATTGTACCGTTATATCCCTAAACCTTGGCAAAATGAAGACTTAAAATTAACGGTAGTAGAAGCAGTTCACAGTTACTTGCAAGACCAAAAGTTAACAGATGAAATCCTGAAGCGGCAAGAAGTAAACGAGGAGTTAAAGCTAGTAAATGAGGCGCTGTCTGCGAGTGAAAGCCGCCTGAGTCAATTTTTAGAAGCTTTGCCAGTGGGGGTATCTGTTTATCATCCCGATGGATCGATCGCCTATTTCAACCAGGCAGCGCGGGATTTGCTGGGTGCAGACATTATCCCGGAAAGCACTGCGGAACAATTAGCTGCAACTTATCAACTTTATGTTGCCAATACTGATGAGCTGTACCCGCCGGATAATCTGCCAATTTTGCGCGCACTGAAAGGAGAATTTGTCAAGGTTGACGATGTAGAAATTCGTCAAGATGGAAAAATAATTGCGATCGAGATCAATACGACGCCGATTTTTGACGCTAGCGGAAATATTGCTTATGCGATCGCAGCTTTTCAAGATATTAGCGATCGCAAACAAGCCGAAAAAATACTAGCAGATTACCACCACACATTAGAAGCCCAAATTGACGAACGCACAGAACAATTGCAACAAGCCGCATTAGCTGCTGAAGCCGCAAACAAAGCTAAAAGCACGTTTCTTGCGAATATGAGCCACGAGTTACGCACCCCTCTCAATTCTATACTCGGCTTTGCACAAATCATGGAACCCAGCCCGGATCTTAGTGTCGAAAACCGAGAAAATATGAGAATTATTCGCCGTAGTGGCGAACACTTGCTGACCTTGATCAATGAAGTCTTAGATTTGTCAAAAATCGAAGCGGGGCGGATGACGCTCAACCCGAAAAACTTCGACCTCTACCGCTTGCTCGACGATTTGCAAGATATGTTTCAACTGCGGGTACATAATGAAGAATTGCAGTTGCATTTCCAGCGCGATGCTGACGTTCCTCAGTACGTGCGAACCGATGATATTAAACTGCGGCAAGTGCTGATTAATCTTCTGAGTAATGCGATTAAGTTTACCCAAACAGGCGAAATCATCTTAAGAGTGAGAAAGTTAGAAAAATCGGGATTTCTGGATTTATTGGAGAGTCCCACAGCTTGCTTTGATACCACAAGAAGTATTCGGGAATTTTCGATGACTAGCAGTGATTTTCCCAAGGTTGAATGCAGCGATGAGGCTGAGGATTTAACTGTGCCGGATTTTTTCCTTTTATTTGAAATTGAAGATACAGGAGTTGGCATTGCTCCCGAAGAATTGGGCAATATTTTTAAGGCTTTTGTGCAAACAGCTTCCGGTCAAAAAATTCAGAAAGGCACGGGTTTAGGATTGAAGATCAGCCGTCAATTTGTCCGCCTGATGGGAGGAGAAATTGTCGTAGAAAGTCAACTGGAACTCGGCACCACTTTTAAATTTGAAATTCCAGTGGGTGCGGTTTATGCTGCTGAGCTTCCAGATCCGCAACTTAACCGCGAAATTACTGGGTTGGAACCAAACCAACCTTGCTACCGGATTTTAATTGTGGACGATCGCGAAGACAACCGCCAACTTTTAGTCAAAATGCTTTCTCCTTTGGGTTTCGGGGTGGAACAAGCCACCAACGGCCAGGAAGCAATAGAAATGTGGGAAAATTGGCACCCGCACTTAATTTTGATGGATGTGCTAATGCCAGTGATGGACGGCTACGAAGCTACTAAACAAATTAAGGCTAGAATCAAGCAGAGAGAGCAAGGGAAGGGGGAAATGAATATTTTCCATCCAGACTCCCCGATTCCGAAGATTATTGCTTTGACAGCTAGTACAATTGAAGGCAGGCAAGCGTTTGCTTTATTGGTCGGCTGCGACGATTTTATTAGCAAACCTTTCCGCAAAACAGATATATTTGATATCCTCAACAAACATTTGGGGGTGAAGTATCTCTACTCTCATTCAACGGACTTTATCCCCACAGGCGATCGCCATAATTTATCTGGGTCGCTCCCTAATGCTGCGCTTGCTTATTTACCTACACTTCCCGCAAAATGGATAGACAACATGAAACAGGTAATCCGCAGTGCTGATTTTGACTTAATTGTCAGGACAATCGAGGAAATAAGGGATGCTCATCCTGAATTTGCCGAAATCCTCCAGGGTCATCTCGATAATTTTGATTACCAGAAAATACTCAATTTAATTGCCGAGTCGGAGGAATCAGATAATGCAGATCCAGGCGGAAAAAACTGAAAACTATCAAGGCGATATTTTAGTAGTTGACGATACGCCAGATAATCTGCGTTTGTTGATTAGAATCTTGCAAAAAAATGGCTATAAAGTTCGACCTGTTAATAATGGTTTTTTGGCGTTAGATGCTATTCAATCTAGCGCACCCGATTTGATTTTACTCGATATTATGATGCCGGATATTGACGGCTACGAACTATGTAAAAAATTAAAAGCACAACCGCAATTTAGGGAAATTCCCATCATTTTTCTCAGCGCGCTAGAAGAAGGAATAAATAAAGCCAAAGCTTTTGAAGTTGGCGGAGCGGATTATATCACAAAACCTTTTCAGGTGAAAGAAGTATTGGCGCGAGTGAGCAATCAACTTACTGTGCGTTCATTGCAAATGCAATTGCAAGAAAAAAATCAAAAATTGACCGCTCAAAACATTCAGTTGCACCAGGAAATCGCTGAACGCCACCAGGTGGAAATGGAAACAAGATTGCTGCTGCATGCCACTCAAGCTATTAGCAAATCTGAGGATTTTGAGTCGGCCATAGATGTGATTTTAGGTTTGATTTGCAAAACTATTGAATGGAATCTGGGCGAAGCTTGGATTCCTTGCAGTGAAGGCTTTTTAAAATGCGCTACAGGCAGGTACGTCAGCGACTTGAGTTTTGCCCAATTCCGACAAACAAGTTGGCAGTTAATTTTTGCTCCCGGTGTGGGACTCCCAGGTAGGATTTGGCAGTCGCAGCAGTCTGAATGGATCGAGGATGTTTCTACTGCACCGGAACAAGTTTTTTTACGAGCGGAAATTGCGCGGACTGTGGAATTGAAAGCGGCTTTTGGGGTGCCAATTTTGGCGGACAATCAAGTGTTAGCTATTTTGATTTTTTATCGCGAAAAAGTTCTGAAATGTCAGCCGCGCTTGTTGGAATTAGTGAGCGCGGTTGCTACGCAGCTAGGTTCGTTGATTCAGCGAAAACAAGCTGAAGCAGCGCTGAAAGTGCAGCAAGGGCAAACAGAGAAATTGTTGCTGAATATTTTACCGAAACCTATTGCAGATCGCTTGCAAAAAGAGCAAAAGTTGATAGCGGAGCATTTTGATGAGGTGAGCGTCTTGTTTGCTGATTTGGTGGGTTTTACAGAGTTTTCTGCTCACAAAAGTCCGACGCAGTTGGTAGAAATTTTGAACGGGATTTTCTCTGAGTTCGATAGGTTGTCTGAATTGCACGGGTTGGAAAAGATTAAGACTATTGGGGATGCTTACATGGTGGTTGGGGGTTTGCCTACGCCGCGGGAGGATCACTCTGAGGCGATCGCACTTTTAGCTTTGGAGATGCAGGCCGCTTTGAGGAGGTTTAATAGCAAAATGGGAGAAAATTTTCAATTGCGGATCGGAATTCACAGCGGTTCGGTGGTGGCGGGAATTATTGGGATTAGCAAATTTAGTTATGATTTGTGGGGGGATACTGTTAATGTTGCTTCCCGCATGGAGTCGAACGGATTGCCTGGTAAAATTCAAGTGACGGTGCAGACTTACGAGCGTTTGAAAGAGCAGTTCGTTTTTGAAGAACGGGGCTATATCCCGGTTAAAGGTAAAGGAAGAATGTTGACTTACTGGTTGATAGAAGAACAAAGTAAATATATTTAAATTTTTGATGTTAATTTGAATTAATATTAAACTTATACAGAATTTACACTTTCAAGAGGGCTAATATTTTGCAAACAGTTGAAACAAAATCGCCGACAGCATTGAAAAGAGTCGTTGTTATTTTAATGTCATTGCTAGCAGTAGCAGTACTGTCGATCGCTACTTTTATCGCTATACCAGGAGAAAAAACAGTGTTTGCTGGAAAAAGACCTGCTAATATCGGCATTGTATCAGGAAAACTCGCAGCGTGCCCGAGTTCCCCCAACTGCGTCAGCAGCTTCAGTCAAGATGCCCAACACAAAATTGAGCCTTTGGCATACACTTCGTCCCAGAGTGAAGCGATGGCAAAGCTCAAAGCGGCGATCGAGTCCTATGGAAAAACTAAAATTATCACGGCAACTGATAACTACCTCTATGCGGAGTTCACCAGTGCTTTGATGGGGTTTGTTGATGACGTTGAATTTTTGGTAGATGATGCAGCAAAAGTCATCCACGTGCGATCGGCTTCGCGTCTGGGAGAGTCGGATTTAGGAGTTAATCGCAGCCGGATAGAAACAATCAGAACTCAACTAAATCAACTCTGAAATTAAAATTTCTAACTTTCCAGAAGCCCCTCTCCCGCAAGATCGGGGGCTTCAATTTTTGTCTGTAACGATGTAATGTTTATTTGTAACTATCTAGTTAACAATTATTAACATTAGGGACAGGGCAATGCCGTGTCCGGTGCGGGGAGTAGAATACGGCAATGCCGTGTCCGGCGCGGGGAGTAGGATACGGCATTGCCGTCTCCCTACGGTTCACTTTGACTTTTAATACTTGTTATAAGATTGACAATTGTAGAGTTTTACAATCTTTAAAATAGCTGAGCGCGCTAGCATAGAAGCAGAGATGCCGTAGTATTCCTATAGTATTAAACACCCTAAATTATACACTTCTGACTTTAGGGAGAGGGAACTGAACGAATTAATTTCTACTATTAATTTAAGTAGAGCGAAGAGGAAAAAACACATGGCACTTCAAAGATTAGCAGAATTTTATCCTAACTATCAGGAAGAAATCTTTGCTGGAGACGACATCAAGGGATTTGATGTTTATGCCGGCGACTCTGATGAAAAAGTAGGCACTGTTTATGATGCTTTGGTCGATGACACCGGTCGTTTCCGCTATCTGGTAATTGATACCGGTATTTGGATTTTTGGCAAAAAAGTATTGTTGCCAATCGGCTCTGCCCGCTTCGACTACGGAGCCCGTCGCGTGTACGCAACAGGCCTTCGCAGCAAAGCTCAAGCAGAACAATTGCCGGCTTACAATGAATTAGAACCAGTGGATTACGATCGCGAAGAACAGGTAAGAGGCATTTACCGCAATCAAGAAACAGCATCGGCAAGCACTGCAACTCCTGCTAGCTACGATCGCAGCAGCTACAGCTACGATATCGATCGCCCCCTCTACGACACCAACGAACAGCAGCACCAAAATCTCAAGCTTTATGAAGAACGCTTGATTGCCAACAAACACCGCGCAAAAACAGGCGAAGTAGCAGTTGGCAAGCGCGTGGAAACTGAAACAGCGCGAGCTTCAGTACCCGTTGAAAAAGAACGAGTTGTAATCGAGCGAGTAACGCCCGTAGAAGCTGGTCGAGTAGTTTCAGTTGGTGACGCTGACTTCCAATCAGGGGAAGTTGCACGCATGGAAGTCTACGAAGAAACAGCCGACATTCACAAGGAAGCTTTCGTGCGGGAAGAAGTCAACGTCAGAAAAGAAGTTGTTCGCAGCACGGTTGAAGGCGAAGAAACTTTGCGTCGTGAAGAATTAGACGTTAAGAGCGATGGAACTGCGGTTGTAGATAATAAAGATATCTAACGCAACCGCAACAGGTATTGCATAGTAATTGCGAATTAATGACGTAATTGTGTCACCGCACAGGTTTGATTTGTGGCATCGCGCAATTCCTATGTGACGGGGCGGGTGGGGTACAAAACTTGTCTGGTTTTGGCAAAGTTTATGCACTTTCCCCGCCTTTAGCAATGTGTCCTTTCCAATCCCTAATAAAAATCCCAAAGCAGGAAAATTTTAAAAATGAACCGTCAAGCCTCTGCAGAAAAGATCGCAACTGCAAAATCAATTACACGTCTCAACCGGGTGCCGGAAAAAGTCAGAACTAAGCTAAAAAGCTTTACAGTTAAAGACAACCAAGGTCAATTGGTAGGCAAAGTTAAAGATGTCTATTTTGATGAGAACGGTCAGTTAAACTTTGTGGTGGCAGGGCTAGGCAGTGAAAATACCCGCATTTTTTTACTAAGTATTAAGCTGCTCAAAAAAGTCGATTATCACCAAAAAGCGCTGTTTGTAAGTATTAATTCCGAACAAGTCGATATGCTGCCAGGAGTTTCAGCAAATGTGGGCAGTCAGTCTTTAGAAAATGCTTCTGAACCGCATAGTGAATTTAGTAACAGCGAGTTAAGGAATCCCTCAACAGTTATGTCAAATCTAACAGATGCCGATCTCATCGATGAAAATTTGGAGACAAATGAGGAAGAGTTGGATACTGTCGATCGAGAAGTAATTCGCCTGCTAGAAGAAAGATTGGTGATCAACCGCAGCAAGCGCAAAGTCGGCGAAGTCATCGTGCGCAAAGAAATTGAAACTCGGATGGTACAAGTGCCCCTCCAGTGGGAAAAGCTGATTGTCGAACAAGTCGGTGAAGATCCGAAGGTGTTGGCAGAAATAGATTTGGGCGAGGGAAACATCACCGGTATAGATTTGACGGAGGTTAAAAGCGATCGCCACGAACCGACAGTTAAGGCGGAATTTACCTCTGTGCAGAAAGCTAGCAAAATCTTAAATTCGATCGCCTCTCAACCCCGCCACGGTTGCGTTAAAGTCCGCCTAGAACTCGTTCTAGAAGACAAGCAACTTGAGGATACTTACCAAAAATGGATGGCGGAACACCACTCAGAGAGTTAAAATACTCCTCCTTTTCGCTGTAGATTTTAGCTATTAGGGAGAAACTTCAATCCAATAGCTGACTGTGGCGATCGATGCTGTGGGGAAAGTTCACCGACATCTACTAAGATAGTGTTCGGTAAATTAACCGTAATTTTGGTATGGGCGGGTTCACCAATATCTACAATACAAGCCAGAGCTCCGCAAACCTGCCCCAACCGGGATATTTAAATTTTTAGCGATCGGCATATAGACAAGATTGTACCCAATTGCGGTAAAATTGTGGTGGTCAAATTTAAAAGTATTTGAAAATGCCCAGCACAATCTCCGACATTAAAGTAAAAACGATCGCAGGCGAAGACAAGCAGCTAGGAGAGTACGCTGGCAAGGTACTCTTGATAGTTAACGTAGCTTCCCAATGTGGGTATACACCGCAATACAAAGGACTCGAAGAATTGAGCAAGAAGTACAGCGCTGCTGGACTTCGTGTTTTAGGATTTCCGTGCAACGATTTCGGAGGACAAGAACCCGGAAGTAATTCAGAAATCGTCAATTTCTGTACTACAAAATACGGCGTCACCTTTGAATTATTTGACAAAGTACACGCCAAAGGCAGTCAGCAGCACCCGCTGTACGCTAAGCTTACGAGTGCAGCCGATCCCAAGGGTGAGGTTTCGTGGAATTTTGAGAAATTCTTAGTTAGCAAACAGGGTGAAGTGGTTGCTAGGTTCCGCAGCAGTGTTGGCCCGGATTCGCCCGAACTGATCGCTGCTATCGATCGAGAATTGGCAAAATAAGAAGTTCGGTAACGCGCAGTGTACGGAATTTAACGGATTTAACCGATGGATGTTTAGGGAAGAGGGAAGAACTTAATAGGCTTTTTTTCCAATAAGTTGAAAGCTTATTTTTTTCTCTTCCCCATTGTTGGCAATCACTCAGCGATTAACAAATACCGATGGTTGGATTTAATTGGAGAACGGTTTAATTTAATGGAAAATACATCGGGATTAGATTTAGTTGTAGGTGTACTTGCCTTCGCGATTCTTGCAGGCGGTCTGGCAATGCTATTTGTAGGGATGGCATCGTTCCCTAAAGAAAAATAACAACACGTAGTCCTGGACGCAGGATTGTCGAGAAACCGGGTTTTTTTGCGACGAAAAGACGGGTTGTAGACCGCACAGGGGCGCAAACAACCCGGTTTCGCACCGGCCCCGAGGAATTCCTCACTAACAACTTAAAACGTTGATTGTCCAGGGCACGATCCGAATAAAACTAAAAGCATTCAATTTTAATATTCGCAATTGACAATCATGCAAACAACCCAAACCACAGTCAAAATTACCCTCGCGCCGGGGAATTTGCGCCGCGTTCACCATATTGCTTTAAACGTGCGCGACATGAAAGCTTCCCGCCACTTCTACGGTACAATTCTCGGCCTGCACGAACTAACAGGTGCAGAAATTCCCGCAACTTTAACAGAAATGGTAGCCGCTGGTAAAGTCGCTAATTTTGTCACTCCAGACGGCACTGTTATTGACTTGTTTTGGCAGCCGGACTTGGAACCGCCAAACCCAGACCCGGAGAAAGCTTTTACCCGCGCCAACCACTTAGCCTTCGATATCGATCCGGCTTTGTTCGATCGCGCTCTTGAAGTGCTAAAGTCAAATCAAATTGCGATCGACAGCGGCCCCGTCACTCGCGCTACAGGACGCGGCATTTACTTTTACGATCCCGACGGATTTATCATCGAAATCCGCTGCGATCCCGTTTAAACAGCAGCTATCTGTATCTCGGTGTTCCGCGTGCAGCCTGCATTTACTGTTCGCAGTCAGTGTAGCAGTATCTCACATTTAACGAGCGTCCACAACCAGCTCAAACGTAGGATCGGTCTGCTGTTTGACGATTAGGTTCGCTTATCTCCCCAGCGCCCCCTTAAGAAACAGGGCTGTTTGATTCTAATACTAAATCGGGAAAATAAAAAGCGATCGCCCTGAAGCAAATTAGATAGCAATCGCTCGTAATTTGGTAATTAATAATACCCACCTTCTAATCTAATCTCTAACAAAACTCAAGGATTTTATTCGAGTGCAGAGACAAAGACATCCACATAAGATTAATTTTACCGATATTCATACCATTTGAGATTTTATATTAAACAGTTACACTAAGGAATTGAGGTCTGACAAACAAAGTATTTACGGGGGAGGATCTGCATTGTCAAAAATAAACTATTACAGTATATTTCATGTATATTTGGTACACACCATATTGTATTAAGTAAGGTGCGCCACCTCGCCATCAACAACAATCTGCAATCTGCAAGTTTGATTGAACCATTGAGCAGCGACGCCCCCTACATAACAGTTACCACACAATATAGCTGCTACTGTGCTTCACCAACCTGGAATATGCTGTAATTTACTTCCTGCGAACGAAGTTTTTTCGTTAAAAAACCCGGTTGCTGGACCCCCCGTGCGTAACTCCTAAGAATATAAATTTCCCTTACATTAATTTGGGCCTGTGATTAACTTTTCAATTCTCTCAACTACTATTGCTGTGAATCTTTTCCGAGTTGTTAGCTTTCGATCGGTAACGGAAGGGCGAAGATGGCTCGGTGATAGGTTTTGACGGTTGATGATTTTGCTAGAATGAAACAGCCCTGCCCGCGAGGAGGGCGCTGGGGGGAGTTAGATGATTTTGGATTAAGACAGCAGACCGCTACTACATTTGATGTTAAGTTGACATCACTGCCAAAAAACAACAACCCTGCGGACTTACTTCGATTTTAGCTATTTAATCTCGACTCTAAGCTATATCGCTCGACACGACGCTTAAATTGACACCGATATCCATATATTATCACCAACCATGAAACAAACTCCAAACCCCCCCGATTTTATCATCATCGGCGTCCAAAAAGGCGGCACAACATCATTGTACAATTACCTGATCCAACATCCCGAAATCGCCGCCGCCACCCAAAAAGAAATCCATTATTTCGACCTCAACTTCGACCAAAGCGCCGACTGGTATTATTCCCAATTTCCCCAGCCGGAAAGCGGCGAATACCAGCTAACAGGAGAAGCCAGCCCCTACTATATTTTTCATCCCCGCGTCCCCCAGCGAATCCACGATTTATGTCCCCAAGTTAAAATCATCGCTTTGCTGAGAAACCCTGTAGAACGCGCAATTTCCCACTATCATTACTATATAAAAATCGGATACGAATCGCTGTCCCTAGAAAGTGCGATCGCCAGCGAACCAGAGAGACTCAAAGGCGAAATTGAAAAACTCCTAGCCAGCCCAACCTACTACAGTTACGAACACCAACACCACAGTTATCTAACACGCGGCATTTACGCCGATCAACTCCCAGCCTGGATGAAACTATTTCCCGAGGAACAAATCTTAATCCTCAAAAGCGAAGACTTGTACGCCAATCCCTGCGGCACATACAATAGCGTGTTAGAATTCTTAGATTTGCCGCCCCACCAACTAGAAACCTACGAAAAGTACAACTCGAATCAATATCCCTCAGTCAGCGAGACCGTATACGAGCAATTAAGAGTATATTATCGATCGCACAACCAAAGACTAGCCGAATTGTGCGATCGAGATTTCGGCTGGGATTAATCATTTCGGGAATGGTAGGGGCGGGTTTTACCAACAATATCTAACAAATACAAACAATCTAAATAAACCCGCCCCCACCCCACCAATAACCTACACGAACCTTGATTTCCTCGCAAAACGAGGTCGATTTACCGTTGGGTGGGGGCGGGTTTACGAGATTGTGGATTATTGACGATTATTTTTGGTGAAACCCGCCCGCCGTACAAATTTTTATAAAAATAGCTTGACATCCCAGTCTCCCTGTGCTAGGTTGTCGAATAGTATTGTGTTTAATCCACAAATCGCAGCACTTCACCTATGTTCACAGCCAACAGCTATTTTTATTTTTGGTACTGGAGAGTTCGCCCGGAGTGAATTTATAATTCACTGTGAACATCCGGGCGAACCGCAGATTAACACCTGCGGTTTTGTTTTTTCTAGTTCTTTTCTCAACAACCAATCTAGTACAAGCGAAAACACCGATGACATTATTCAGTAACTGGTATTACGGCTTTTATTTTTGGCCCAACAGGAGTTCTGGGTAAATTGTCGCGCTGTCTTTTCGCACCAACCCGGAACTCTTAAAAGTTCCGGGTTTTTTGTTGTCAACCACCCACTTAATTTTCCAGGAAAATACCCTCATGTTAGAAGCCAAACTCGCAACCAAATCTCATCCCGAACACCAAACAATTGTCAAACTCTCAGAAACAGTCTCTATCGGCGGCACAGAATTGTTAATAATCGGCGGCCCCTGTACCGTGGAAAGTTCTCAACAAATGGAAACAGTGGCCCGCCAACTCTCGGCAGCATCGGTGCAAGCTTTGCGGGGGGGAGTCTACAAACCCCGCACTTCTCCCTATGCTTTCCAAGGGATGGGAATTGAGGGACTCGAAATTTTAGCCGATGTCAGCCGGCGTTACGCTTTACCCGTCGTGACAGAGGTAATGTCGATCGCCCAAATCGAGCCCGTTGTCACCTATGCTGATATGCTGCAAATAGGAAGTCGCAATATGCAAAATTTCGAGCTGCTAAAAGCAGTAGGTCAAGCCGGAAAACCCGTCCTGCTAAAACGCGGTTTGTCAGCCACAATTGAAGAATTTGTGATGGCCGCCGAATACATTCTCAGTCACGGAAATCCTGATGTAGTTCTGTGCGAAAGAGGCATCCGCAGCTTCGATAATTACACGCGAAACGTATTAGATTTGGGTGCAGTCGCCGCACTGAAACAGTTAACTCACTTGCCAGTAATTGTAGACCCTTCTCACGCAGTCGGCAAGCGAGAATTAGTCGCACCAGTCGCCAAAGCAGCGGTTGCTTGCGGTGCTGACGGATTAATTGTTGAGTGTCACCCGCAACCGGAAAAATCGGTTTCTGACGCGCGGCAAGCTCTTTCTTTAGCGGATATGGTAGATTTAGTTGTTAGTTTGCGACCTGTAGCCGCTGCCGTTGGGCGGTGCGTACCAGATACTAAGTCATTAGTCATCAGTCATTAGTCATCAGTCATTAATTATTACTCTGCGCCTGAGGAGTTACTTTTTGTAGCGTCAGAATTTATTCTGGCGCACTTTTGCTGGGAAAGCGAAATTAGATTAAAATAAAAGCACAATCAATACTGTCATCTACAATATTTGGCTTTTATTATGGCACTCGTACTTAAAGTTCCGTCGATCGTCTGTCCAGGCTGCGGTGATACAATTACCAAAGCCATCCAAACTGTTGAATCCGATGCTTCTGTCAAGGTGGATATAGCGGCTAAAACTGTCACCGTTGAAGCCAAAGCTTCTGAAGAATCTATTAAACAAGCTGTTGTCGCTACGGGTCACACCATCGAAGGAGAATAATATTAGGATTCGTCTAAGTGTTCGGCGACTGCTTGGTAAAGTTCAAAAACGTGGCGATCGAGTAAACTATAAAAAACTTGTCTCCCAACCTTGCGGTAACTTACCAACCGCATCGCCCGCAATGCGCGCAACTGGTGCGATACTGCTGACTCGCTCATATTCAACGCCGCAGCCAAGTCGCACACGCACAGTTCTTGTTTTGCCAATACCGACAGCAGCCGCAGGCGGTTCGCATCTCCCAAAAGACTGAAAAACTCTGCCATCCGCTGCGCTTTTGCGGTGTTGAGAACTTGTGTTTGGATGTCGCCTGCCCGCAAACTGTCAACTAGGTGCGATGGATCGCACGTTGGTGTATCGTTTTGTTCGTAAGACTGACTTATCGCTCCGTTAACAGCAGAGTTGGGTGACATCTTTTCCAGGTTTGTTTTAATTCTCATTTTCATTTTAGTGCGATCGGCAAACGTTTTGTAACAAAAATTTTACATTTCCTTGACTAATATCTGAATATATGTTCAAATATTGGCATACAGAAACAAATCCACCAGGAGAAAATACAATGACCACCGTCACCCAAATGAAATGTGCCTGTCCTTCTTGCCTGTGCGTTGTCAGCCTCAGTGAAGCCATTGAAAAAGACGGCAAACAATACTGTTCCAGTGCTTGCGCTGAGGGCCACCCCAACGGCAGCGGCTGCGGCCACACCGGCTGCGAGTGCCACAAATAAATATTCGGCTTCAGAAAAGGTTAATCAACTGCAAAATATATCTAAAGGGAGATGCGAACAGCGCATTTCCCATTTTTTTTGCTTTTAGGTTAAAGAAAAGTTAAAATAAAGCTAATTTAAGGTTAAGACTGCATTAATAGACTCAGTAGAGAGCGAAAAAGCACAATTGCTACTTACGCAATACAATATAAGCCTGTTAGGGTCGCTATACTGACTATAAATAGTGCTATTAACAGCAGAGACCGAACCACAAGTTGAATACCAAAAGTTAAATTAGGAGGGGGCAATGAAAGAGCGGGAAGATTTTTTACATCCTCGCAATCGCTACTACGGTGATTTCACGCCAGAAAACTTGGCGTTTAATGCCAACTTGCAGGAATTTGCTCAGAAAATAACTTATATTTGCTCGCTGGAAACTGGGGGAAAAATTAGCTCTGAGAAAGCCTATAAAGATATTAAAGCGCTTTGGAAAGACTTAAAATCCTCTAAGAAGCAATTGGGAATTGGGCAAAAACCCCCCAACACCGATGGGGAAAATTCACCCTAAAGCCATCGAAGCAAACGCAGCGTTAGCCGTCGAAAACCCCTGCGATTGCGAGCGCTGCGTTTTGCTGCGTACCCAGCAAATGTAAGGTGGTTGCTGCACCCTACAAAGTCTACGGTTTGGGAGTTGGTGTTGCTTCTCCTGCAAAGGCAGTACAATTACCGCCGAGGCCAGAAGTAATCGCGCAAGTATTTGTTTTCAGCATTCCCTGATATGTATCAGCACCAGTGCCGGGGCCGCCCAACTCGTCGCTGTAAAGTTCCTTGTCCGAAATTTTGACATTTGCCTCCCTCGCCACAGTCTCCATCAACTTCGGATTAGTTGTAGTTTCGGCAAAAATTGTCGGCACTCCTGCGGTCTTAATTTCTGAGGATAAATTGGCAATTCTTGCTGCGGTGGGCTGTTCCTCTGTCGTCACACCCTGCAAAGCTCCAGCAATCTCCAAACCGTAAGCATCGGCATAGTAAGTCAGAGCATCGTGAGTTGTTACTAACTTGCGTTTTTGAGCTGGAACAGTCGCAATTTGAGCTTTTATCCAAGTATCTATTTTTTGCAACTCATCTGTTAAGCTTGCTGCATTTTTTGTAAAAAGTTGAGCATTGGTGGGGGAAACTTCGATCAATTTATCCCGAATTGTTTCTACCATGCGGATGCCATTTTGAGGGTTATGCCAAACGTGAGGGTCAGGGACTTTTTCGCCTTCTGCATGGGATTTGTTTTGGGCTTTCTCTTCACCGTGTTCGTGCTCGTGTTCGCCCATCAGCGGTTTGGGAACTGCGAGTTCGTGTACGGCGATTTTGGGCGCGGAATTACTGCTGGATTCAATTAACTTAATGATGCTGGGTTCGTGGTTGTAGCCGCCGTATAAAATCAGATTTGCTGTTTCAATCGCTTTGCGGTCTTCCGGCTTGGTTTGATAGGCGTGGGGGTCTTCTCCGGGCTCTATCAGACAGATGGTGTCGATCGAACTTTGAGCAATTTCTTTAGTTATGTTGCAGATAACGCCAGTCGTGGCGACGACTTTGGGCAAATTGGCGGCCCGACTGGCTTGACTTTGAGTTGCGGCGGGACTCTCTGGCGCCGGATTGGTTGCGTTCTGTCCTCCACTGCACCCAACCAGTCCGCAGCCAATTGCCAAAACAGCCGCACCGCAAAATCTGCGGGTTTTTCCAGGCAACTTCTTTAACATTTTTACCTTTGGAACGATAATCGTTATTGCTTTTTCGAGTTATCCTATTCTAGTAGGTACGAACAAGAATCGTTCTCAAAATCTCGAATTATGTTAGAAGTGCAAGACTTAGCTGTCAATTATCGAGGAATTTCGGCCCTCAACAGCGTGAATTTCCAGTTAGAATCGGGGCAATTAACTGGTGTGTTCGGCCCCAACGGCGCGGGGAAAAGCACGATGGTGAAAGCGATGCTGGGATTGATCCCCACCTGTCGGGGTTTGGTGAAATATCAGGGGCGGTTGCTGAAGGAACAGTTGTCGCGGGTGGCTTACGTGCCGCAGCGATCGCAAATTGACTGGGATTATCCGATTACGGTGTGGAATGCGGTGATGATGGCACGAACCGTCCAGGCTGGTTGGTTTCGCAGTCCCTCGAAGCAGTCCCAAGAATTGGTGAAAGCTGCTTTGCTGCGGGTGGGAATGTGGGATTTGCGCGATCGGCAAATTGGCGAACTATCTGGCGGGCAGCAGCAGCGGATTTTCTTAGCAAGGTCGATCGCCCAACAAGCCGATTTATTCTTCTTCGACGAGCCTTTTAACGCGATCGACAAAGCAACAGAAGAAATTATTTTTGATATTTTTGCCGAACTAAAATCGGAAAATAAAACCTTGTTAGTCGTCAGCCACGACTTAGGCGAAACTTTAAAACAGTACGACAATTTATTATTGCTAAATAAGCAGTTAATTGCAACTGGTTCCTGCCGGGAAGTCCTCACCGCAGCCAATATTCAAAAAGCCTATGGATACGATTTAAGTTTAGTTTCAGCGTAAGCAAAAAAAAATTGATCTTTAAAATAGATTGTGGCAGGGGCGTCCCGCCTGTGGAGTTGATTGTGGCAGGGGCGTCCCGCCTGTGGAGTTGATTGTGGCACGGGCATCCCGCCTGTGGAGTTGATTGTGGCACGGGCATCCCGCCTGTGGAGTTGATTGTGGCACGGGCGTCCCGCCTGTGGAGTTGATTGTGGCACGGGCATCCCGCCTGTGGAGTTGATTGTGGCACGGGCGTCCCGCCTGTGTAGTTGATTGTGGCACGGGCGTCCCGCCTGTGTAGTTGATTGTAGTTGAAAAAATCCTATTATTGACCTAATTCAATGTTAAACCTACTAATTGAGCCGCTACAATTCGAGTTCATGCGAAATGCGATCGCCGTCGGAATTTTGCTAGGAATTCTCTGCGCCGTTGTTGGCTCCTATTTAATTGTACAGCAAATGGGAATGATGATTGACATGATTGCCCATTCAGTATTAGCAGGATTGCCGGTGGCTTTTTCTTTAGGTTTCAATATTTCGATCGGCGCGTTTATATCGGGAATCATCAGCGCGGTAATTATGGCGTGGATTCAATCGCAATCGCGCCTTAAAGTTGATGCCGTTATGGCATTAATTTTGTCTACATTTTTAGCAATTAGCGTCACCTTGATTAGCTTGTTGCGGACAACAAAATTAGACCTAGACGGGTTTCTGTTCGGGAATATCTTGTCAGTTGCACCTGCTGACGTGCAGCAGACTTTTGTCATAACTTTGATAATTTTGGTAGCGGTTAAACTCCTTTACAAAGAACTGCTATTCTATACTTTTGACCCGCTGGGGGCGCAAGCGTCCGGTTTGCCTGTAAACTGGATTTATTTCGGGATGATTTCGGCGATTACGCTGACGATTGTTGCGAGTTTGCAAACTGTGGGAGCGCTGTTAGTAATTTCGCTGTTAATCGGGCCGGGAATTACGGCGTATTTGTTGGTAAAAGAGCTGCATTTAATGATGGGATTGGGAGCAATGATTGGGATTACAGCTAGCGTGACAGGTATGTATATCAGCTATTATTTGAATATGCCGTCTGGTGCGGCAATTGTATTAGTTGTGTTTGGGTTGTTTTTAGTAGCTTTGCTGTTCAGTCCCAGTCAAGGGATTTTGACAAGAAAGAGAGGATAACACTCCTAGACGCACAGGCTCTATCTGTTGTGCGTTTTTTAGGCTTACTTACGCAAAAAGTAATTTAACACCCTACTTATAACAGCTTGCTGAGCCCGAACTCTTTGCCGCGCATAGACTTTGACCAAACCAGCAATTCGCCTCCACAGCCGCCAGCGGCGAGAAACTGGCCTTCGGGATGCCATGCGAGACAGGAAAAACCGTCCTCTGCACCTTCTAGAATTTGCAGCAATTGTTCTGCTTCGTACCACAAACAAACTTGACCGTCTTCGGCTGCGGAAGCTAATAAAAATGTGGTAGGTTGAAAGGCGATCGCATTTACAACTTTTTCATGCACTTCTAACGCCCAAGAATCCCAACCGACACTTTCATCAGCGTGTTTTTCCCACACTGAAATCCCTTCGGAACTCGCAGCAGCTAACAAAGGCGCACCCAAGTAATTAGTTTTATCCGACCAAGCTAACTCCCGAACTTTCCCCGGAAAACCCTGCATTACCCACGGTTCAAAATTGCCCCATTCATTAACAATTAGAGTGTTGTCCATATTGCCACAAGCTAAATATTCCCCTTGTGGCGACCAAGCAATTGCACCTGTTGCAGAGGGTACTGATAAAATTTCCGGGTCTTCGTCCCAGTCTTCGCCATGCCAAACTTTGACGCCTTGATAGCCGCTAACTGCCAGATATTGAACCATAGGATGCCATGCTAAATCGAGGATAGATGATGAGTCGAAATTCAGCGTTACTTCAACAACATTATCCTCAGCATTCCAGACTTGAACGCAGCGGCCCATACTAAAAGCTAACTGGTTGCAGTTGGGACTCCAAGCTAACTTATCAACCCAGACGCGCTGGTTATCCAAATCAGCAATTAATTCTCCAGAATTAACGCGCCAAATTCGCACTTTTCCGTCTTGTCCGCCAGCAGCTAGGAATTGACTGTCGCGGGAAAAAGACAAGCAATCTGCTGATTTACCCGTGGCAGTTTGTAGCGTTTGCAATGACAATTCATTAACTGCCCCTACTGCTGCTAGCATCACCTCGCCCGCAGCGGAACAGACTGCTAAAGTTGTGCCGTCAGGCGACCACGTAACAGCAGTTACGTAGTCAGACAGCATTGCTTCGGCATGAATTTCTAGGGTTTGTTCACTTTTATTTGTCTTTTCGTTACCCATATTTATTGAATCTGAGATGTTGTACTCTTCTTAAGAACGGGCAAGATGCCCGTTCCACAAGAGATGAATTTTCTTTTTGTGGAACAGGCCGGAAAGCCTGTTCCGTTCCACAAGAGATGAATTTTATTCTTGTGGAACGGGTATCTTACCTGTTCCTAAAAGGCTTATTAAAAATGCTTCAAGATGCCAGTTAAACCAGGCATTTACGGAAATCCTCTCGCAATTGATTTTCGTTTAAGTCGCGACCGATGAATACCAGCTCGTTTTTCGGAGTTTCTGTAGCCTTCCAAGGTCGATCGGGCCTGCCGTCGAACACCATGTGTACTCCTTGAAAAACAAATCGCTTGTTGTCTCCGGCGACATTCAAAATGCCTTTTGTACGAAAGATATTCGGCCCTTGAGTTCGCAACAATTCCTCAATCCAATCGCTAAATTTGTTGCCGTCAATAGCACCGGATTCTACTATTGCTACCGAAGTAACAGTTTCGTCGTGTTCGTGATCGTGCTCGCCCAAAAAGTCGGGCTCGATTTCTAATGCCCGGTTCAAATCAAATGCTTTGACGCCCAACAAAGCATCCATTTGTAATTCAGCGTTGCGGGTGCGGTGAATTTTTGCCATTGCATTCATGGCGCGAATTCGCTTTTCTAATTCTGCCAATTCTTCCTCAGTCACTAAATCAGTTTTGTTGAGCAAAACTACATCGGCAAATGCAATTTGTTCTTGAGCTTCGTCTGCGTCCCAGTGCTGCCAGATGTGCTTGGCATCGACTACGGTGACAACTGCGTCTAGCAGCAATTTTTCCCGCATATCTTCGTCTACAAAAAAGGTTTGAATTACGGGTGCGGGGTCGGCTAAACCTGTTGTTTCGATGACTATGTGGTCGAATTTGTCTCGCCGCTTCATCAAGTTGCCGATAATCCGAATTAAATCGCCTCGGACTGTACAGCAAATGCAGCCGTTGTTCATCTCGAAAATTTCTTCGTCGGCATCAATTATCAGTTGGTTGTCGATGCCTACTTCGCCGAATTCGTTGACGATGACTGCAACTTTTTTGCCGTGTTCCTGTGTTAAAATGCGGTTCAGTAGCGTAGTTTTGCCTGCGCCGAGATAACCCGTGAGAACGGTAACAGGAACTGATTCGATCGCCCCAGCAGTCACCATACTTGACCTCGATTATTGTACAATGATAACCATTATCGCTATTTTATACCAAACTTGCTGGCAGCGGTCACAATATTAAATAATGTTAATAAATTGTTCGTGAGAGCTTGGAGGAGCGAGTTTGCCAATAATATTTGCTGCAATTCAAAATATCCATCAACCCGCCCCTCTCAGATGACAATTAGTTGTTAATTATAGCTGCAATTCGATCGCGTTCTAGCTCTCGACCGATCAGCACTAATTTGGTTTGGCGGAGTTCAGAAGGTTGCCAAGGACGATCGTAAAAATATTCTATGCGCGAGCCCACACCTTGCAACACCATCCTCATCGGTTTCTTGGGAACCGCCACAAACCCTTTAATCCGATAAATTTCCTCCTGCTGCATCAAGGATTGCAGTTTTTTGACCAAAGCTTCAGGTTCAAATTCGCGATCGGCAATAAAGTAAGTCGAGTTAATATCATCATCGTGTTCGTGTTCCTCCTCAGTATCGTGGTGACTCGGGCGAGACTCCAAATCATCCTCAACCGCCGCATTAAATCCCATGAGCACATCAGGGTTAATTTCGCCACCTTTGCAAGGCACAATTTTTACACTCGGACGCAACTCTTGCTGCAACCAGCTTTGGACTTTCTGGTGAGTTTCTGCATCTACGCGATCGACCTTCGTTAAAAGTACCATATCGGCACAGGCTAACTGGTCTTCAAACAATTCCTCGATCGGAGTTTCGTGATCTAAACTAGAATCAGCCTGCTGCTGTGCCATCAAAGCATCGATATCACCGACAAAAGAACCGCTAGCAATAGCTTCGCAATCGACAACAGCAACCACACCGTCTACAGTAGCACCCGTGCGAATTTCCGGCCAGCGAAAAGCTTGAATCAAAGGTTTAGGAAGTGCGAGGCCAGAAGTCTCAATTAAGATACAATCAATTTGTTCTCTGCGCTTCAACAATTCCTGCATAGTCGGCAAGAATTCCTCTTGAACAGTGCAGCAAAGACAACCATTTGTTAGTTCAACAATCTTGCTGTTAACATTTTCTTCTTCGTCGCAAACTTGGCAATCGCGCAGCAATTCTCCGTCAATTCCGATTTCGCCAAATTCGTTAACCAGAACAGCAATGCGGCGACCTTGATTATTTTGCAATAAGTGGCGAATTAAGGTAGTTTTGCCGCTACCGAGAAAACCAGTGATGACAGTAACAGGAATTTTGTGCATTGATAATTTAGTTGTTGTAGTGTGATTGAATATCTTTCAATTTTGGGTCAGTCAATTGCTGACAGGAAACTCGTTAAACCGACAGTCCGGCAGGGGTTTAAACCCCTGCCTCAAAGCGAAAGTCCTCTCAAGAGGACTAATGAGTTTAAAATTTTTATTCTCAGTCCTCTTTAGAGGACTTTCGCTATTAGCCAGGGACTTAAGTCCCTGGCAGATTGGTGGCTTTAGTTATCCCCGATGGGCAAAGCCTGGAAGGAAAGAGCTTAACTTCCCAGCGGCGGAATCTTTGCTAAAACACCTTTTTTCAGAGCTTGAGGACGCTCAGACCAAGGCAACAAACCGTCTGGTTTAGCATAGTATTGACCCGCGCATTCGAGTACAGCCTCGACGCTTTCCGACTCATTTGCTGGTAAATCGCCAAACAGATAAGTGTACTTTCCAACAGCAGCAAAAGACACCGCACAAGAGTGACTGCAAGCACTCATGCACTCAACCTCTTGAATCTCAAATTTATCCGAAAACTCCCAATCTTTAGCGAGTTGCGACAAATTTTCCATGAATTGTTGACCGCCGCTTTTGCCTTCTCGCTTGCCGTTTTTCCAAACACTAGCGCAAGCAGTGCAAACAAATAGACTGTGCTTGGTGCGTACAGCCGTGTTAATTCCATCCATCATCCGTACCTCGCAGATGCGTTCAAAAGTGAGTTAGATATCGGCGGGCATTCTGACTTTAGAAACCACAAGGGTTTCATTACAGTTGCGGGACAGCGCCGGACTTGCACCGAACTTTCCCCGTTTCCTCTAACGGCTGCTCCCCGCTAGAACCGATCGCGAAATCACATCATACCGCACTTGCCGCCTTTTTGGAAAAAAGTTATGTTGGTAATGTCGATTCATCAAAAAAAAATAACTCTTTGTGGAACAGGCATCTTGCCTGTTGCTGACAGGATAGAAACCCATCCCAAAAAACATAACTCTTTGTGGAACAGGCATCTTGCCTGTTCCTGACAGGATATAACCCCACAAAAAAAATAACTCTTTGTGGAACAGGCATCTTGCCTGTTGCTGACAGGATAGAAACCCATCCCAAAAAACATAACTTTTTGTGGAACAGGCAAGATGCCTGTTAATGACGGGCTAGAATCCCCTCCCACAATAAAATTACTACAAACTATATGAACGCATTCTCCGATTTTTCCACTCAGGGCTATCAGATTGAAAAAGAACTCGGACACAACAGTCTCGGCGGCCGAGTTACATACTTAGCGAAAAATACAAATACTCAAAAATTAGTTGTAATTAAGCAATTTCAATTTGCCCAATTAGGTGCTAGCTGGGCAGAATACGAAGCTTACGAACAAGAAATTAAAGTTTTGCAAAAACTGGATTTCCCGGGCATTCCCCGCTATCTCGATTCTTTTCAAACTGACAGCGGTTTCTGCATGGTGCAGGAATACAAAAATGCCGAATCTGCTGTCGCGCGGACTTTTTCGCCGCCGGATATCAAGCAAATTGCGATCGCCACTTTAGAAATTTTAGTTGACCTGCAAGCTCAGAAACCGCCGATAATTCACCGCGACATCAAGCCAGAAAACTTGTTAATAGATGACGAACTCAATGTTTATTTAGTAGACTTCGGTTTTGCGCGGCTAGGAGGTGGAAATATCGCGGCTAGCAGCGTCGTCAAAGGCACGATGGGATTCATGCCGCCGGAACAAATGTTTAACCGAGAATTAACCAAAGCCTCGGATCTTTACGGCTTGGGGATAACGCTGATTTGCTTGTTAACTGGTACGAAATCTGCGGATGTCGGCAACTTG
This sequence comes from Microcoleus sp. F4-D5, assembly GCF_036704885.1. Classification (NCBI taxonomy): domain Bacteria; kingdom Bacillati; phylum Cyanobacteriota; class Cyanophyceae; order Oscillatoriales; family Microcoleaceae; genus Microcoleus; species Microcoleus sp. F4-D5. The sequence goes on from NZ_JAUBSX010000010.1 coordinate 57,712, forward strand.
ATCGATGCTAATTATAGCATTCATTATCGGCATTTAGTACCGCCGTTGCAGCAGGGTTGGATGAACTGGCTGGAAAGGATGGTAGCACCGAGACTGCAAGACCGATACAAGTCAGCGGCTGATGCTTTAGCCGTTCTGCAATCTCTCGATGTTACCCGCTTGCCGAAAGTCAGAAGTAATCGCGATCGCCTGGAATTAACCGCTACAGAATTGGGAGAAACAATAAAAGAAATAATCGAAATTAGCAACCCAATTCCAGATACAATGCTTGCGGGCAGATGGGAAGTTGCCGCCCATCCGAACGACCCGCCACACACACCTTACGACCACCATTGGATCTCGTTTGAGCCGCAGAAATTTGATAGCAATAATGTTGCTTGCCAAATCCTAGTTGATACCAAACAATTGCTGGCAAGTCAAGCTTATGAGCGCTATATAATCTTGCATACTAATTCTGACCCCGACACTTATAAACTCAAAATCAAAGTCACAACAGCTCCCCTCCCTATACCAGAACTAACTACTTTATTGTCTAAAGGCAACCTGATTTTTATCTGCTGCTTGGTGTTATTCGGCTTTCTCTTTAACAGGGGCGACGCCTATGACATTGCTTTCGGTATTATTATGAGCTTAGTCTATGGATTTGCAGTTGCTGAAATCACGCTCTTAGCCGAATCAAATGGAAATAAAAAAACTTGGGTAGGAGGATTATTTGGAGCGCTAATAGGATTAATTTTATTATATTTTTTGGGTCTGTCTGTTTTTATTGAAGTTGTTGGTAATTTCCCCAAATCGAACAATACAATTCTATCAATTGCTGCCTCGCTCTGGATGGTAATTGCGCCGATATTCTTTAGTTTATGTGGAGCTGCACTTGGAAGTATGATGAATAGGGCTTTGGCTATGACTCTGGCTATTATCCTGCAATTTTTATTATTTGCATTGGTTATTCTCGGGGCAATGATCGAGGGTGAGGGTTCCTGGTCCGCATTTTTTATTTTGCTAACCAATTGGTGTTGCATGATAGTTTATACGATTTTTCATAATCCGATTGACGAGCAGACTACCCTGAGAAGAATTATTAACATAGATCTCAACAAAAGAAAATTTCTATTTTCTGGATTTTGTACTAGCTTGCTAGTAGCATTTCGACTGTTTTTAAACGTTGTCACTCAACGAGAATGGGTTGAACCAATGGAAATAGTAGCTGTAGGAGGAGCGACAATCGCCTCTTTAGCTGTCACGGCTATTCCATTACTTGAGATGATTGTTTTTAAGCCGAAGAGAATTATTGCTAATTATCGCAAATTACAAGCAAGTTTAATTAAACCTTAAATAATTGCTCGCTTGTTTTACTGATTTTTTGAGGACTGAAGTCCTTACTACAAACCTTTTTGGAACTGAAGTTGTGATTGCCAAGCTATGAATGATTTTCCTGATTTTTCCAATTACGGCTATCAAGTAACTCGCGAACTCGGCCACAACCGCGCGGGCGGGAGAGTTACCTATCTCGCTACCGAAATTAATACCAAACGTTCCGTTGTTGTCAAACAATTTCAATTTGCCCAGACTGGTGCTAATTGGGCGGAATACCAAGCTTATGAAAAAGAAATTCAGATTTTGCGGGCACTCGATAACCCCAACATCCCCCGTTATTTAGATTCTTTCCAAACTGCATCGGGTTTCTGCATGGTGCAGGAATACAAAAATGCTAATTCCCTGGCAACTTCGCTGCAGCAAACACCGCAGAAAACCAAGCAAATTGCTATCTCTGTGTTAGAAATACTCAAATACCTGCAAAACCGGGTGCCGCCAGTTATCCACCGAGATTTAAAGCCGGAAAATATCTTGGTGGACGATCGCCTCAATGTCAGCCTTGTCGATTTCGGATTTGCTAGAATCGGGGGGGGAGAAGTCGCTGCCAGCAGCGTTGTCAAAGGCACGTTGGGCTTTATGCCGCCAGAACAAATGTTCAACCGCCAGCTAACAGTCGCATCCGATTTATACAGCCTCGGCGCCACGCTAATTTGCTTGCTAACCGGCATCAATTCTACCGAAATTGGCAGCTTTATGGACGACACGGGGCGGATTAATTTTAAACATAGCTTACCGCAGCTAACTCCAGAATTTCTTGACTGGCTGCAAAAAATGGTGGAACCGAATTTCAAACACCGCTATGCTTCTGCAGATGCAGCCCTCAATGATTTAATTTCCCTGGAGGTAGTTCGCCAGCCTAAAAAATCAAAACTTGCACTGATATCAATCGGAGTGTTGACAGCAAGTGCTGCTATTTTTCTCCAGTTTATCCTGAAATATCCTGAACTTCAACAAGTAGTTAAATCCCAACCAGAAACCAGCCAACAGAATTTAAAACCTGTGACTCAAGTGATGTTAACTAGCGAACTAAAATCCAAACAAATTATAGATTTTGTGTCTTTAAAAAAACAGCAGAAAGTCTATTTTGCTGTCAGTGTCACTAACTTGTCAAAGGGAGAATATGAAGGTATTTGTAGGGTATTTGACTCTCAAGGAAAATTGGCAGCCCAGGGTATATCTCGTTTAAGAACAACGGCAGATCGACTAAATACTTGGTGCGGGTACAATTTTACAAAGGATGCCAAGCCTGGGAATTGGAAGTTTAAATTTTATTTAGACAATCAAAGAATGGCGCAAAATAGTTTAAAGGTATTACCTTAAAATATGTGTACCGGGCGGGCAGTGAATTTCTGTGCCGTCAAAAGTGGGCTGCGTCGGATTGCTTCGATAGCCCTCCTTTTCCGGCTCGCTTTGGCAGATGGCTGAAATAGTTGTTAGTTGATTGCTAACATCTTTTTTGAAAGCAAATACTGCTCCTATGTATACTGCACCGTAGTCTTTTTCCCCTTCCATAGAGTAATCCATAGGTATAGCAATCGCGATCGCGGTTTCAAATTGTGCTGGTTCGCGCTTATTCTCCAACGTTTGAACTGGCTTAATTAATGATGACTGAATTTGACGCCTGTAGTTATCTCTGCCGCCACCTTGTAGACCCAACCCTTCCAGGGAATCACTAAATTTGTTATTTTTGGCATAGTAATCTTTCTGCGCTTTATTGATCGAAGCCATATCTGATTCTGCTGCCCAAGATTTGCCACTACTTAAGATTTTAATAGTGTTAAGTTTGAAATTGTAAAAAGATGCTAGTAGGCCAGCCATAAAACCGCTGTAAATTACAGTCCGTACCAGCACACTGGATACTAAAAATCTGATTTTTTTACTTGTTTTATCTATATCTGTTGACATTTTTTTAACTGTCATAAAGTAAATTTGCCAAGCTTGTAGGGTGCGCCACAAGCACCCTACAGATTACAAATTATGCTGTTTCGTGCTGCCTCCATGCGGGATGCCACAGCAATTCAGCAGTCGATCGCTTCTCGACCATTTCAGGAGTAATCATACAGTTAGCCACATCCTTGCGAGAAGGCAACTCGTACATCACATCCAGCATTAACTCTTCTAAAATGCTGCGGAGAGCTCTCGCGCCGGTTTTGCGTCGATAGGCCTCCTGGGCGATCGCCCGCAGCGCTTCCGGCTGAAATTCCAACTCCACGCTGTCCATCTTCAACAGCTTTTGATACTGCTTCACCAGCGCATTTCGGGGCTCGGTCAATATCTGCATCAAAGCTGCTTCATCCAGCGGCGAAATTACCGTTACCACCGGAATCCGCCCGACAAACTCAGGAATCAAACCAAACTTGACTAAATCGTCCGGCTGTACCTGCTGCAAAATATCAGCGGCCCGCTTGTCTTTCGCAGGCAAAGTCGAGTTGCTGTCGCTTTCTGTTGGCTGAATAAAGCCCAAAGATTTTTTACCCAAACGCTGTTCAACTATTTTTTCCAAACCGACAAAAGCACCGCCGCAAATAAATAGAATTTTGCTAGTGTCAACTTGAATAAAATCTTGGTAAGGATGTTTGCGGCCGCCTTGCGGGGGCACGTTAACCACCGTTCCTTCCAACATTTTTAGCAGCGCTTGCTGCACTCCTTCTCCCGATACATCCCTTGTAATCGAAGTGTTTTCGCTTTTGCGAGCAATCTTGTCAATTTCATCAATATAAATAATGCCCCGCTGCGCCGATTCCACATCAAAATCGGACATTTGCAACAGCCGCAGCAAGATATTTTCTACATCGTCCCCGACATATCCAGCTTCTGTCAGCGTCGTCGCATCCGCTACAGCAAAAGGGACTTCGAGCATTTGCGCCAAACTTTGCGCTAACAAAGTTTTACCGCAACCTGTGGGGCCCACTAGCATGATGTTGGATTTTTGCAGTTCGACATCGCTGTCGGGGGAAGACTTGTCGCTATCTTTAGCTTGATCGACGCTCAAGCGCTTGTAGTGGTTGTAAACTGCTACAGAAAGGACTTTTTTTGCTGAGTGCTGGCCGATGACGTGGTTGTCTAAATGCTGCTTGATTTCTGTCGGTTTTGGAATTTGACCTAAAACAATTTTCGATTTATTCGATCGACCCGGACGCCGCGTTCCTTGTCCCTGAGACTCTCGCACCTCTGATTGGGGAATCTGTTGACCAATTGTTTTGCTGGAGTCAAAGAACTCCTCCTCTAAAATTTCATTGCACAGTTCCACGCATTCATCGCAAATGTAGACGCCGGGCCCAGCTATTAACTTGCGGACGTACTCTTGCGACTTGCCGCAAAAGGAGCATCTCAGATGGGAGTCATATTTTGACATATTTGCCTCTTACTTTACGGTTGCGGTTGCTTGTTTCGACTGGGGAAGTTGCCGCGCGATCGACTTTAGCTTTGCCCTAGAAAGGTTTCCCGATCGGACACCCAAGCCAGTCAGTCGATTTTAGATTTTAGATTTTAGATTTTAGATTTACTCCACAGATGAATTTTGGAGCTGAACTAGGGTCTAAAATTTGGGGATCTGCACGACTTAAGTCGGGAGCTTGTCTCCGTTTTTTGGCGGAGTCAAGCTTCGCGATCTCTATTTCTAACTTAACACTTTTGAGGCTTTAGTCATTAGTCATCAGTCATGCGAGCAAATTTGAATTTTTTATTTTCACTTGAAGGTAAAGTGGCAGGGGCTTACCATTTTTTGTATTCCAAAAATTTTCCCGACATAATTATTTTCACTCGATCGCCTTTTGGGTCTGCTTCTTTCTCGACATCCAAAGTAAAGTCGATCGCGCTCATAATCCCGTCACCAAATTTTTCGTGTATCACTGCTTTGAGCGGCATCCCGTAAACCTGCATAATTTCATAGAAGCGATAAATCAAAGGGTCAACTGGAACGGAGGCATCCAAAGAACCTTTTAACGGAGGTTCACAGAGAACCGCAGCCGTCTGACTGTCTAGTCCCAAAGCCGAGACAATTTTCTCGGCTTCATCTTCAGATGCGGTTGCTTGACGGTAAAAAACCGCCGCAATCCAAACTTCGTCGCGACTCAAAACTTTTTCCAAGTCGGTAAAACTAATTCCCTTAGCTTTTTTAGCAGCCAAAAGCTTTTCTGTGATTTCTGAAATTGCCATTAAATATTCTCCAACTAACTACTGTGCCAGATGTGAAATATTTCTCATATTTTGGTGATTTTGTCAATACCAAGCTGAGAAAAAAACAGAATTGATAACTCGCAACTTCAGCAAAAGCAGCTCTCATCAACGGGAGCATCTCATATTTGTAAAAACACTGGTTCTGGCTCCTTCCTTCTGCCTCTTGCCTCGCAGCAAGAGAGCCTCAAAACAGAGATTTCTAGCTTGGCTGCTTTCATTGACATGCTCCCTCATCAACCCCCCACAACTCATACAATTTTAGATTTTAGATTGTAGATTTTAGATTGGCAACGACTGATGACTGCCAGGGTTGAGAGCTACTCAACAGTTGCATTCTTTTTTTCAACGGGTATCACAACTGATAAATCCCAAAATAACTCATTACTGCCCTGGGGCAATGGTACAGTTAGCAGTATATGTAGTAGAAGTTACACAGGGAAAGGCAGTCGGCAAGCGGCAGAATTTTTATCGTGCTAGCCTGAAGCTCAATCTTCGCTCCCACAGCCAAAGCCCCTTTACCTCTGACAACCGGCAACTGACAAAAGTATGGAGATTCAGACCAAAGATTACACCATCCTGTACGATCGCGCTACCCAAACAGTGACCTGCTGCGGCTCGTTCCGGCTCAGCCAGATGGAAGAATACACGCCGATCGTCGATCTGCTCAACGAAGTGGCTGAATCCTCGCCAAACACAATTACTCTAGACCTGCGAAAGCTAGAATTTTTAAATAGTTCTGGAATTAACATTGTCTCAAAATTTGTCATCAAAGTGCGCCAGCAAAAAAATATTAAAATCGCCATAAAAGGCTCTAAACACATACCCTGGCAGGGAAAATCCCTCAAGAACTTGCAGCGGCTGATGCCTTCCTTGCACTTAGAATTAGAATAGTAAATCGAAAAAGGTAAAAATCTGTGCAGGCTAAATCCGAGCACCAAGATAAGGGCGGCCCAAGTTAATGGGAATAAGTCACAGTTCAGTTACCACCAAATCGCAAAAAAACTCTCAACAGACTAAAAATTACCAATTGTCAATTGCTATGCAGGAAGAACCATCGAGAGAACAGCTACTTTTGGACGTTCAGCGACTGAGTGCGGAACTAGAAAACTTGAAGGGCGAAAAGGCTGACCTAGAAATTTTGCTGCAGACTACCACCGAACATTCCGATACCATGGAAGCTGACTTGCTCGGCAAAGCTAAGGTGGCAGCGCTCTCAAGCGAAGAGCAGTTTCGGGCGATCGCCTCGGCAACTCCGGTTCCGGTATTGGTTTCTCGCCTCTCGGACGGCTTAATTCTGTATGCCAACGCTCAATTGGCTTCTCTGCTGAACATGCCCCTAGAAGAATTGATCGGCAGCAGCACCCCAGACTTTTACGTCAACCCGAGCGATCGCCCGAAGATAATAGAGGAAATTACCAAAAACGGTTATGTCAAAAACTACGAACTCCATTGCAAAAAGGCAGACGGCACTCTCTTCTGGGCGATGATTTCAGTTCAGTCCCTTCAGTTTAACGGCGAACAGACCGCATTGTGTGCATTGTACGACCTCACCCAGCGCAAGGAAGCAGAACAAACCCTCCAAGAGAGCGAAAAGCGGCTCCGCCGCCAGAGTCTGGCTTTGTTGCAGCTAGGTAGGCAGAGAACTTTCAACAGCGGTGCGCTGAATGTGGGAATTCGCGAAATTACCGAGGCGGCAGCCCGCACTTTGGAAGTGGAAAAAGTCAGCGTCTGGCTTTACAACCATTTCAGATATGGAACTCGCTACCCGACCGATCCCCAGCTAAGTTTTACAGAGAGAGTGCTCGCCCACAACCAAACAGAGCCGCTCGATACAGACGCCGCCCCAGAGCAAGACGAGGGGGGCAATCATTCTAAGTTGAAAATCCCCAGCCTCAAATTAGTTTGTCTCGACTTGTACGATCGCACCCGCGAAAATCATTTGACCAGCGAATCCATACCCGCAAGCGATTTAAAATTTTCAATTTTAGATGTCGAAGGCGACGCACCAGGCGAAAATTTGCGATCGGACAAAGCTTTAGAACCTGCGCCCAACACTCCAAACCCTCTAAAAACAAATTTGTCCCACTCATCTGCGGTAGCGGCGGAACCTTCCGCTGTGCTGCCAAATGCCAGCAAGCCCAATTCATCCATATTAAATGTAGCAATTAGGCTCGGCGGCAAGATCGTGGGCATCCTCTCTCTCGAACATATCGGCGCGCCCCGCCAGTGGGCTCTGGAAGAGCGCACCTTCGCCGATTCTTTGGCAAATTTGGTAGCACTGGCGATCGAAGGATTTGAACGCCAGCGGGCTCAGGAAGCACTCTCCAAAGCCAAAGCGCAGCTAGAAATGACCGTCGATCAGCGCACCGCTCAACTCACCGCCGCCAATAAACTGCTCCGCATCGAAATTGCCGAGCGCAAAAGAGCCGAAATAGCTTTGCAAGAAGCCTTACACAAAGCTGAAGCAGCTTCCAGAGCTAAAAGCACTTTTTTAGCCAATATGAGCCACGAGCTGCGGACACCGCTCAATGCCATTATCGGTTACAGCGAAATACTACAAGAAGAAGCACTGGAATCGGGACTCAAAGAAATCATTCCCGATACCAAAAAAATTTATAATGCCGGCAAACATTTGCTGACTTTAATTAACGATATTCTCGACCTTTCTAAGATAGAAGCCGGTCGGATGGAGCTTTATTTAGAAAATTTTGACCTCGGCAACTTAATAGAAGAAGTCGTTGCAACTTTGCACCCTTTGGTCGAAAAAAATCACAATCAATTGCAAGTTTCTTGCTCGGGTAATTTGGGATCGATGTATGCAGATTTGACTAAAGTCCGGCAAATTCTGTTTAATTTGCTATCCAATGCCTTGAAGTTTACCGAAGGTGGAACAGTGGTGTTGAGCGCTACTCGCAAACCATTAGGAGACAGCGATTGGCTTTATTTGCAGGTATCTGATACGGGGATAGGGATGTCGGCAGAACAGCAGCACGGTTTGTTTGAACCTTTTATTCAAGGGGATGCTTCGACTACTCGCAAGTACGGGGGCACCGGTTTGGGATTGGCCATTAGCCGCTTGTTTTGCCAGATGATGGGCGGCGATATCTCTGTTGAAAGTCAGTTGGGTGTTGGATCTACTTTTACTGTTCACTTAAAGGCAAAAGTTGATATTAGTTAGAAGCAAGAGGGAAGAAGGAAGAGGGAAGAATCATCGATTACCGATTCCCAATTCGCAATTCCCAATTCCCAATTCCCTGTTGTGCCAATTCCCAATTCCCAATTCTTATTGATAATTGTGACGCCGATCGCGATCGACCTCTGTTGCTCATCACAAACTAGCATTTTTTCTCAGCCTAGAATACTTCTATTATCCCAAACTTGTCCCGCAAGCAGGATATGGCGTCTCGCTGCATTCACAAGTCGCACCTCAACCTGATGCAGGGAGTGGGTGTTGCTTGTAGAAGGGCAATTTGGTAAAAGCAATCAGGACTTACCATCGGGGCCCGTGCGAAATCGGGTTTTTTACCGAATCTGCCGTCTGCAACCCGTCTTTTCGTAAAAAAACCCGGTTTCTCAACAATCGTGCGTCAGTCCTAAGTAATGCTACGGTCGCTAACCAGTAGCAGGCAAAAGTTAACAGAAAATCAGAAATTATCAAAGGTCTCTGGAAACAGAAACACAATTCTGATTTTTGCCTTCAAACTGCTGCTTCTACTGGCGAGATAGCAATGCCGCTGAAAGCAGTGCGAAAATTCTCAGAATCAAAGGAGTGCATCTACATGATTAAACCTTGCAGTCAACCCCTAAAAACAAATCCTTTCACTTGTTATCGCGATCCTGCTACAGGCAGGTGGATTACTGTAGCTACAAATGTTGAGAGCGCTTGCGAAACCGACTCTAGTTTGAAAGCAACAGCCGAAGGCGAAAACCAAGGTAAAGTAGAAACGAGTCTTTCGCCTTCGCCAGCAGTCTCGCTGCCGAAAAAACGCCTTTCCTTCTCCTTGCCTCCCCTCAAAAAGCTTGCTAAAAAATCTGCTGTCACTGTTAGCAGGTAGCCATCGCAGGGGCCTAATCTAGCTTCCACGGTTAGTCCCCGCCGATCGCCAAACAAAACAAACGAACTTATCCACAGCATAAATTGCCAAAAATTGATATACTGCCAGCAAACTTTCTCCTTCAACATCCGTGAAGTATTTGCTCGATCGCTGCCTCCACTTTGTCTGGACAGACCGACCGATTCGCCAGCGGGGAACAATCATCGTTGCCATCCCAGTGATTTGTCTGTTTGCTTCGCTGATAGCAATTGCAGGGCTCCGGGAGATTACCCTAAAGATCAGAGACCGCGCAGATACTAATAGGGCAATACTTCAGGAAACTAACCGCTTGTTAACCCTCGTGGTAGATGCGGAAACTGGCATTCGAGGTTACGGGTTGACGAAGCGCCGCGAATTTATATCACCCTACTTAGAAGCCAAGAAGAGTTTGCCTCCGCTGCTGGCTGAACTCCAGGTTGTGCTTCAAGAAAACAAACTGCAAGCTCAGCGATTTGAAGCTATAAAAAACAGTACCGAACAGTATATAAATTTCTTGCAAAACACTTTGAATAAGCTCGAAAGTTCGCGAACCAGCGTGCAGTCGCCGGAAACAATTCAGGTGTTCGCTCAAGGCAAATTGAAGATGGATAACCTGCGCGCAAAAATTAATATGTTTGCTAATGCGGGCGAAGCCTACCAGAAAGCTCTAGATCGGCAAAGACGGGATTTGATAGATTTCACTAATTTTGTGCAAATTGCTGGTTTGCTTTTCTGCTGTTTTGGTGCAGCAGCTTCCTGGTATTTATTTGATAGTTTAGAGAAAGAATTGAGGAAGCGGGAAGCTGGATTGGAAGAAAGTAAAACTCGCATTCAAGCTGTGGTAGACAATGCGGCTGACGGGATTATTACTTTGGACGCACGGGGAAATATTGAGTCTTTTAATAGGGCGGCAGAAAAGATTTTTGAGGAGAAAGCCGATCGCATAATTGGCTCGAACCTGCGGCAGTTGATAGCTCAACCGCAGCCTGACAGCAGCGCGGGGGATTATTCGATCGAATATTTTGTATTAAATCCCGATGCTGAACTCAAGACTTACCAGCAAGAAACAGTTGGTATTCGCAGCGACGGAACGAAGTTTCCGATGGAGTTGGCTGTCAGCGAAATGCGTCTGGCAAATCAACACTTGTTTATTGCGATTTGCCGCGATGCCCGAGTAAGGAAAGAAGCCGAGGAAACTCTGCGCAAGCAAGCGCAAATGCTGGATTTGGCGAACGATACGATCGCGGTACTAGACTTGAACGGCGTGATTTCTTATTGGAATTTGGGGGCGAAGTGGCTCTACGGGTGGCGGAAGTCGCAAGCAGTAGGAAAAAATATTCACAAGCTTTTGCAAACAGAATGGACGCAACCTTTCGAGGAAATTCAAAAAGTATTTTTCGAGAAGGGTTCTTGGCAAGGAGAACTGGTGCGAACTAAGAAAGACGGGACAAAAATAACGGTGGCCAGCCGGTGGACTTTGCAGCGCGACGATCTAGATCGACCGGTTGCTATTTTGGAAATCAGCAACGATATCAGCGATCGCAAACGCTCAGAAATAGCTTTAATAGAAAGCGCGCAGCGGTTTCGCGCTACTTTTGAGCAGGCGGCAGTCGGCATGGTTCAAAAGACTGTGGAAGGCAAATTTCTGCTAGTCAATCAAAAACTTTGCGAAATTTTGGGCTACAGCCGCCAAGAATTGGTGGAGAAAACATTTCAAGAGATTACTTTTCCCGAAGATTTGGCAAACGAACTGGAACTTTTGCGCCAATTGTTAGCAGGAGAAATTGAAAACTTCTCTCTAGAAAAGCGCTACATCCGCAAAGATGGACAGTTGGTGTGGGCAAACTTGACTGTTTCGCTGCTGCGAGAACAAAATGGCAGTCAATTTCTGATGAGTGTGGTAGAAGATATTAGGGAACGCAAACAAGCTGAGGAATCGCTGCGGTTGCGCGCTGAAGAATTGAGCTGGACGGCCCAGGCGCTGGCTAAAACGACGAGTATTTTGAGAAAGCGGAATCAAGAATTAGACCAGTTTGCTTATGTAGTTTCTCACGATTTGAAAGCGCCGCTCAGGGCGATCGCAAATCTCAGCAGTTGGATAGAAGAAGACCTCAGCGACTCGATGACAGAGGATACTCTGCACCAAATGAACTTGCTGCGGGGCAGAGTTCACAGGATGGAAGGTTTGATTGAGGGACTGCTGCAATATTCCCGGGTCGGACGGATTCAAGCAGATTCAGAAGTGGTAAAAGTAGAGATTTTATTAGCAGAAATTATTGATTCGCTGGCACCGCCGCCTGGATTTGAGGTGAAAATTGAACCGGGAATGCCAACTTTTGTGACCGAAAAATTGCCGTTACAGCAGGTTTTTTCTAATTTAATTAGCAACGCAATCAAGCACAACCGATCTGAATTCGGTAACGTAACAATATCGGTTAAAGAGTTAGAGGATTTTTACGAGTTTTCGGTGGCGGATGACGGACCGGGGATTTCTGCTCAATATCACGATCGAGTTTTTGTGATTTTTCAGACCTTGGAAGCTCGCGATAAAGTTGAAAATACTGGCATTGGTTTGTCGTTGGTGAAGAAAATTGTGGAAGGTCAAGGGGGCAGTATTTCGCTGGAATCTGCCGAAGGTGAGGGAGCAACTTTTCGGTTTACTTGGCCGAAGCAATCTATTAGCAAACAGGCAAATTAAAAAAAATGTGATTGTTGGTGTCAACTTACAGCGTATTCCCGGTTTGTGAAGTACGCCCGCCTGTCGATCGAGCCCTAGGGACACTCCAAGAACCCATAGGTGTCAACTTAACGTCAAACCCAGTCACAGAAGGGTGTTGGACTATTGAGTCCAGACCCGCCCCAGCCCTCTTAAGAAGTGGGGGACAAGAGTCTTCTCAAAGTCTCCGTGATATTAAGGAGGATTTGGGGGGATCTGGACTCAGGTAAAAACGAGATTTATCGAGGCTTTCAGGCGATTGTTGACACCTGTGGGCTGAGCCTGAGTCCCTAGTGCTTCATCAACCGGGGATAGGCTGTGTGTATTTTTCCACTCATCTACTTACTTATTAGGCAGCAGAAAACGAGAAATTAAGGTTGTAGCAAACAGGATTTCTACAATATGGGTAAACGATCGACTCTTATGTAAATCGTACCCGTTATTAAGGGTAGCTGGGGAGGCTAGCACGGCACAAAAACAGCTTTTTCGATGACTTTACCGCTGGGCACTGACATCTCGATCGAACTAGACTAGAGTGGAGTTCCAGAGCTCTAATCTTTGCCCTGCAAATCTTTCGCTGAAAAATATATTATTGGCGGTGAGCTTGGTGGGCGATTTGTGGGTTTTATTTTTCAGCCAAAAAAGTAGAGATATAAATTTTTGCCAGAGGCTGATATGCAAGTTGCGGAAAATGGGAACAATATAAAGATGGGATTGTACTGTCTAGCAGTAACTACCCGCAATACCATCTCTGAAATTATTCAGGAAGGCGTCAATGTTTAAGAGCAAATTATCCAAAGTTATCGTATTGCTGCTGCGGCGGGTTCTCGGTGTGACTCGATCGGGGGCGAAGCGGCTGATGAGAGCCATGCTGCGATCGCTGATGGCTATGGGCCGCAGGGCAAAACTGCCGGTGGCGGGGTTTGTGTTGCCGACGGTGACGATGGTGTTGCTGGTAGTGATCTTGTTGACTGTGGCGATTACGCTGCGATCGTTCGATCGGGCGAATACTGCTCGCAACGTGCGCGTGAACCAGCAGGTGCTGGCGGCCGCAACTCCCGCGCTCGATCGGGCAAAAGCAAAAATTCAGTTTATGCTGCGGGAAGACCCGCAAAGACCGACGGCGACTCCATCCGACGATGAAATGTACCGGATGATGTCGGCTTCTGATTCCCTCAAGGCTACTCCTCCTAAAGATATTTATACTTTCGGCGATGAAACGCGGCTGAAACTGAAGTATGACCTCGACCGCGATGGAGCGATTAACCCTGACTCTGCGCTCCCAGATGCTGAAAAAGACGAACAGATCAACACTGCATGGAGATATGCGGTTGATACGGATAACAACGGTTTGTTTGACACTTTTACACTTTATGGTATTTACTTCCGCAGTCCAGAGCGCAAAACTACTTCGCCAGATGCAGGGAGTTTTATCAGAGCCAGACAGCCTTTAGAGGCAAGAACTCCACCGATGGCCGGGAAGATATCAGATCTGAAATGTGCTGCGGCGGCCGGTACTAGCGCTAGTTTGGTTGGTGATTCTGGTTGGTATAAATCGGAAGGCAAGCTCAAAAAAAGTTTCTTTGTTTACACAGTTAATTTACCCATCACGAAGACAGGCATAGCTGGGCTGGATACTACAAAATACGAAGAGTTTAAAGGAACTCCAAGCTTCTCGGCTCTAGAGTACCAGCAAGACCAAAGTCGGATTCCCCTCAGTAATAATGCGGTTGTTTATGAAGATGACTTAGAAATGTCTGCTGGGGTTACTTTTAGCATAAACGGGCGGATATTCACAAATAGCAATTTCTTGGCAACCACCAATGCTACCTTAAGCTTATTGCAAGTCAGCAGCCCAAATTCTTGTTTTTACGAGCAAGAAAACAGCAAGATAATTGTTAGCGGCAATATAGTTAATGATGGGGTTATCACTCGCAGTAAAACTGTGGGCGTGGATCTTTTCACACAAGGTGGAACTCCAATTACAGAAACACTTAGCTCATCCACTAGCACCGATCGATTAAACGTACTTTACAACAACCAAGCTTATTCGGAGCGCCTCTCAACTCTAGTAGACTCATGGATTCAACAAACTACTCCCACTCCTCCAGCCTTAGATAGCTATACATATCCAATAGCTGCCGACCCAGTATCAGTCCAGCAACTTACAAAAGGGCCAGATTTTGTCACTAGCCGCAGACGAGCGCTGGAGGGTTACTTTAAAGCAAGAATGCGGAAAGTACCTTTTGGAGACACCACTGCAACTCCCTCATCTGTAATACAGGGTACTGGGGATACTCTGGGGCCTGCAACTGAGTGGAACCTTCTTAAGAAGACCGATACTGCGATTAAGGGAGATCTGACAGGGCCACCTGGTATAGAACTTGTTAATCTACCAGCAACAAACCCCAATCCAGACCCTCCTACAGATGAAAAATTTCTGGGCGATCGCATCCAAGTAGGCAACAACTTACCAGAGCAGCGGTGGGATGGTGCTAAATTTATCGGGCTAGAACCGCCGCAAGTAGTTGAGGGGTCAAGCCCAACATGGGATGGAGGGGACACTACAAAAGAACGGACTCGCACCCCTCGCGTGACGCAACTCGCTGACGTGGGATCGACCGACCGCGCGGGATTCTGGGAACTAGCAGCGGCCCAAGCACCTGAAACACCAGTTGATGGCATTGGGGGCTTGCGGGTAGTAACAGGGGGCGGAGTTTACGAGCGCGTGGATTCTTTTCTACCTCCGCCTGGATGGGACAATCCGACAACAACTGCGGTAGAAGCATCACCGACATACGACGATCCGGCAACTACTGGAATTACAGAAACATACCCTATTGTCTGGCCGGACACTATGCCCATGTCCCCTGTACTGGGAGTGCAAAAAGTGTATAACAATGGCACTGCAGATGCTGTTGCACCTGCGAACGGTTGGGCTACTAATCCATTGCCTCCCACTTCAGCAGCGCTACCAGCAGGGGTTAGTACCATTGACCCCAATACTCCCAAGTATGCCAAGGGCGATTTGCGGATGCGAGCAACGGCAGTTTATCACTATGCAGATAATCCCTACGATCCTACTCAACCCGATCCAGGCCAAACTCCAATTGCCTGCATCAGCAGTTATTACGACCCCAGTACCTCTTCAACAGCGAGAAACCTAAGTGGTCTTCCTGATGATGTTAGCGGAGAGCCAGCATTGGGTACACGCGACGCTAACATTGGCTCAAACAACGGGGTAGTTTACGCCCCTCCTCTTACTACGGCAAGACCCACTTCTGCTTCAAACCCAAGCACAACCACCGGCTTGCTCAGTGGTGGTGATAAGCCAGAACTAGAGACACAAGCAAATTATGTTTTCCCTAACGGCCGCTTTGCTAATGAGCCCTTAAGAAAAGCTCTGCTGAAGTCTCCAGCTAGTCGCACCTTGGCGGATAACGCAGCCATTGATGCTACTAATTGCTCTTTAGGTATTTTGAACCCCACAAGCTTCCCCTTGGGTACGCTTTCAGTTTCTATTCCTCCTGGCGCTATCAAGGAAGTGGCATTTTTGAATGGGAGAGACATTAAGGCCATAGACCGCAACGACTCAACTACGATTGTTGACGAAACCTTTACTCTCAGCAGTCCCCTGACAGGAAACAACAAAGCCCAATTATCAGGGAATTACGATCTTGCACTGGAGGAACGGCAACCTTTAGAAATCCGGGCTACTGTCTTGGATATAGATCAACTGCGGAAGAAACCCATTGCACAGAACATTGCGACAGGGCCTTCACCAGAGTATTTGCTGCCCAACAGTGGCATCATTTATGCAACTAGAGACGATGCGCTACCAGATCGCAGCGATCGACAAGAAACCAGTACAGGTTCAGGCGTGTTTGATGAAGATAAGAGCAAAACCGTCAGTCCAACAGATTCTCGGCTCGACCCTACCCGCCGTCCGAACGGGATTATGCTAATCAATGGAGAAAAGCTGTTCCGGGGGGGCGATACCCCTGCTGAAGTTGATAGTGTGGAAGACGTGGTAAAGGAAAAAGGCTTAACCCTGGTATCAAATTTGCCAGTTTATATCAAAGGAGAGTTTAACAAACACACCCAACAAGAGTTTACAGACGGTTCGGATACTGCCTTCTACGATCGCAGTACCCTCAATGAAAGCTTTGCCTGTCGTCTAGGCGACCCGCGGCTTCCTAATTGTACCGGTGATGACTGGCGACCCGCAACAGTGCTGGGGGATGCGGTCACTATACTTTCTGGCACTTTCCGTGAAGGCTTCCGCAATGAGGGAGATTTTGACCTGAGAAATAATGCAGACGGGGCGACATTTGCTACTTCTACTATTCCCACTCTACCTGCTACTCAGCTTCGCCGGAATCAAGGATTCTACAACAATAACTTTGTCACCAATGGACTCAGTAGTGGTGCATTTAATGCTAGTGGCGTTGTTGACAATTCCGGCACTATGACGGAGGCAAACTACCTGACTATTGATGGTGAGGGTCTAAATAGCTCTTACTTCAATAACTTTGTAACGCCTATCCAGCGACGAGGAGATTATCCAGAGTATTTAATGGAAGTCTGCACAAAGTTGCCTGTTTCGGCGTGTACGGAAAATGATTGGTATGTCGATCCAGATGCAACACTAAAAACAGATGCGATTACTTCGGATACAACTTTCGCTCCTGCTACTCATAAAGCAGGAACAACTGCTAGGCCTCCGGCTATTGAATTGCAACGCTTTCCCCGTCGGGTTGCTTTTAAAAGGACTACCGCCGATGATTTAGGTGGTACTCCAACTAACACTAACGTAACAGCTTTAGGACTTGATGGTGACACAATTAAAGAGTTTGACAGCTCTAGCGCCCCGCCTCCGCAGCCGAACTCTCTCTGGTTTGCTTCAGCAACGAGTAGTACCCCCCCTCTAGATTTCGGTAATACACAGTCCCTGTTTTTTCTCAACGCGGTAACAGCTTTAGATCCGTCCAGTAAGTTTCAATTTATAGATGGGGACGTAGCACCAGCAACAATCATATCAAATCTAAAGCAGCAGCCGCTATTAATGCCGGTGTTGCAAATTCATGCAACAGATAGTGTTCCAAAAGACGGCGTACTAGAAGAAGGCCAAATCGTAGAAGGAACGAAGTGGCTGCTACCAACACCTGCTACTCCGAGCACTCAAGAATTCAATCTAATAGTTGGGTCAGGGGACGTTCCTTCACGGAAAATACCAGGTACCACTACAGGTGAGTTTAATGGTGGTCTACAAAACTTGCCCCGCTTCATTGAAAACTGGAGAGATGGCGCAGTTACTACCAAAATTATAGGTTCATTCATCCAGTTAAATCGCAGTGCCTATAGTAACGCACCCTTCTTGTCGCGGTTAGCGAATTCTCTTCCTCGCAGTGCTTTCTGTCCGACGACAGTTGCGACCTGTAGTCTTGCTACAGGGTGGTATCCCGATAGTTACAAGACTTCTAACGGTGGCGGTTCAATTCCTTTCTTCAGCCCGCCCGGTCGGAATTGGGGCTTTGATGTCGGCCTATTATCTCAACCACCCGATTTGTTTACCCAACGGTTTACGGCTCCTAGCACACAGACTAAACCGGCCGAATTCTTCAGAGAAGTACCTCGGAATGACGAGTGGGTACAAACTTTGATGTGTGCTTTCGATAACACGGGGACAACGCCAATTGTCAGTAGCGACTTGCGCCCAACATCTTTCTGCCAAAAAATTAAAGCAGATTCCTAATCATGAATAAACTACTAAAAGACAACAGCTACTCGCAACCCTTGTTATTCAAGGGAGCAAAGACAGAAATAGAATTCAGCAGCCAGCAGACCGAGAATAAATCTGGCAGTTGCGCCCAAAAATCGAAGCCACAAGATTGTGGATACACGATTATTGAGTCGTTGGTAGCGATGATTGTAGTTTCGGTGCTGATGATTGCGATCGCCCCTGTGATGGCTTTCTCAGTAGCAACTCGCGTACAAGCGCGGCGAACGGAACTGGCCACACAGGCCGCGAGAACTTACATTGACGCTCTCAGAACGGGGGCGATCAAATTCGGTGTAACAGGATCGGGTTTCCCAATAGCGGCACCAGCAGGCGATTTGGCGGGTGCACCAGTTCCCACAGTCGGCCAGACATACTGCGTTGACATGGATGGAGGAGGTTGTAACACGAGTAGCAACAAAGACTTTTACGTTCAGGGCGCTTGGCTAAATCAAGATACATCTATTACTGGTGGCGATCCCACATCAAAAGGCTACCAGCTCTTAGTTCGGGTTTACAGGGCTGATTCCTTTGATGGCACTGTAACTTTGAAGGCTCCAAAGAATGCGAGAAAGCAATCAGTTGTGGGTTCTGGTTTGGGCGATCGGACAATGCCAGTAGTAGAAATGTCTACAGAGATTCCTGCCATTGGATCTCCCTCGTATAAGTCAATCTGCCTTCGCCTCAAAGGCGATCCTACAAAGTGTCAAAATTAAATTCCTTGTGATTAGATAAAAATGACTCCTAACTACTCGCCAAAGGAAACATTAAAAATGAAAAGTCTACTCAGGTTGCTTCTCAAAAGTCAGCACCAGCGAAACCGCTCCGGGCCAGCTCAAACAGAAAAAGGCATGACTCTGGTCGAGCTATTAGTCGGAGCAATTATGGCATTTTTAATCCTTACGCCGATGCTCGGTTTTGTAGTCGATATGCTGAATACCGACAGGAGGGAACAAGTCAAGTCAAATACCGAGCAAGACATTCAGGCGGCAGTTGATTTCATCTCCCAAGATTTGAGTCAAGCTATTTATATTTACGATGGCAAAGGAATCAACGATATCAAAGATCAACTTCCTGCTAAAGGCGACGCCACTAAAACTCCGATTCTCGTATTCTGGAAGCGGCAACAAATTAAAAACTCTGTACCTATTAACTCGACCATTGCCACCCCAAAAACCTGCGATGACGATCCTAATGATACTACTAAATGCAACGACACATACGTACTATCATTAGTTGCTTACTATCAGTTTAAAGACAATGAACCTACTTGGTGTCAGCCTTCAGGAGGCAATTGTCCTACCCGTATTGCTCGCTATGAAATTAGAGATGGAGTAAGAAACCCTTACGCAACAGATCCAAATAATCCTTACTACAACGTTAGTGATACAAACCCCGATACTCAACAACCAGATCCAGCTTTTTATAAAGATTTTGATTTTACCAAACCCACAGAAAATGTGACACTTGCCGCAGGACTGATAAATCCTAAATCCGGGGCAACCAAGCCAGAGGTACTGGTTAACTACATCGACGACAGTACAGTGCCATTGGCAGGCACTCAATGTCAGACGGCTCTGGGTAATCCTAGCGACCCAAAAGATACAACAAAATCTCTAGACGAAAGCACGCTAAAAGTAACTGATACAGACGGTAGAAATAGCTTCTACGCTTGTGTAGATACAGCGAGAAACGTAGCTAGAGTAACTATCAGAGGAAACAGCCTGCGTCGGCTCCAACCCAACAATGCTAATTATGATGCCAACAAATCGGCATATTTCCCAACAGCAAGCGTGCAAGTACAAGGTCTCGGTGCGGTAGGAAAATAACTGATGTCTAAAAATGATTTCCGAATCGCGCCAGCAGCGAATAAAAACAGGAGAGTAAAATGAAAACCCCAATATTATTAAAAGTTTTGCAGATTGCTGCAACAAAAGCAAACCCCAATTACAAAAATACTCGCTTCAGAAACAGCGATAAAGGCTTCACCCTTCTCGAAGTGCTGGTGATAGCGTTGATCGTAGGTATATTAAGTTCGATCGCCGCCCCGAGTTGGCTGGCATTCATCAACAGACAAAGAGTTCGCACAGTGAACGATCGCGTTTTGCAATCATTACGACTTGCACAAAGCGAAGCAAAACGAACTAAGAGCGATAGAGTAGTTACATTAAATCCATTGGTTGACCCACCAACAGCTACAATTAAGACCGATCCAGCCCAAAATCCTCCGCTACAAACAGTGACTTTCGACGCTGGAGGCGAAATTAAACCTAAACAAGTTAAACTTTCTGTGGCTAGCTGTCCTCCTAATATTGCGTGCACGGCTGCTACACAACTTACTTTTAATTATAACGGTGTAGTCGATCCCAACAATTTAAACAATCCAAAATTACCTTTTGTGGTAACAGTTGCTCCTGCTGATGGCGGTACAAAGCAGTGCGTGATCGTTGAAACTATCCTAGGAGGAATGAGAACTGCTGAAGGAAATGATTGCAGGACTGTACCCTAGCTTTCAATAAATTTAATCTTAATCTCTAACAGCAATTCCCCATAATTACTGAATTGCTAAGATAAATTAACTTAAATTAATTATATTTCAAATATAATAATTAAAAGTGTCAAACTATGCTATTAGAACTAAAACAAATAATCGTCCAGCCAGGAAATCAACTATTACTCAAAGACATAACCTGGCCGATGTTTGAAACCCTATTAACAGAATTGGGAGAAAGTCGCGCATCCCGACTTTCATACAGCAAAGGAACATTAGAAATCATGGTTCCCCTACCCGAACACGAAATAGGTAAAGTCCTGATTGGTAACTTAGTCGAAGCACTACTCGAAGAACTTGGTATTGAATTTTGGTCTCTAGGTTCCACCACATTCAAAAATCAAAAAATGGCTGAAGGAGTAGAACCAGATACCTGTTTTTACATCCAAAACGAAGCCGCAGTCAGAGGCAAAAACCGCATCGACTTAGAAACTGACCCACCTCCCGATTTAGCCATAGAAATCGACCTCACCTCCCGCACTCAGTTCAACAACTATGAAGCATTAGGAGTTCCCGAATTGTGGCGCTACAACGGCCGCAACCTGCAAATCAGCGTACTGCAAGATGGAAAATACATACAGTCCGATCGCAGTCTCCAGTTTCCCAATTTCCCCATCACCGAGCTCATCCCCCAGTATTTAGAACAAAGCAAAACAGCCGGCAGAAACGTCGCCATGAAAGCCTTTCGATCTTGGGTGAGAGCCCAAAATTAGCGCAGGGGCGATCGACTTTCATCCACACAGTGCGATCGAATCAACACGGGCAATCGATGCGATCGGGCAATGGATACGATCGGGCGATCGATGCGATCGGGCAATTGATGCGATCGGGCAATCGATGCGATCGGGCAATCGATGCGATCGGGCGATCGATGCGATCGGGCAATTGATGCGATCGGGCAATTGATTCGATCGGGCAATCGATGCGATCGGGCAATTGATGCGATCGGGCAATTGATGCGATCGGGCAATCGATGCGATCGGGCGATCGACAAATTTGCTGTAGGGAAACGGCACTGCCGTATCCTCACTGCCGTGTCCTCACAAAATATACATTGCAGGCCGTATCTGTAGGGAAACAGCCCTGATATATCCTTAACCGCAGCTTTTTTAAATTCCCATATATTTTCAGTAAATACCGATCTACACACTTACCAAACCCAACCGTTAAAATATAGCCAAGAAAAAATAGCTCCTCCTAGCTATTTTTTTGCCATCTAAATATCAGGGAGTGCATCTACGTGTCAATAAATAAAACGCTCAAAGGCAGAGCCACTACACCTGCCGCAGGTTTTACAATGATTGAGACATTGATAATTCTTTTAATCGTAGGAATATTTAGTGCGATCGTCGCCCCCTCTTGGCTGATGTTCATCAACAACCAGCGTTTAAAGGCATCGCTCGATCGAGCTTATTCGGCAATGGAACTTGCCCACAGCAACGCCAAACGCGACAAAATTTCATGGCAAACCAGCTTCAAAGAAGTAGGAGAAAATGTACAAATAGCAGTTCACCAAGCCGACATTTCCCCAGGCCAAGTACCAGCCAGTCAATGGAAAAACCTAGAACCGCAAATTCAAATAGATAAATCTGAAACAACACTCCTACAAGTAAATGAAAGCAACCAGCAAAAAGAAAACGGCACAATCAGGCGAGTCATGTTCAACCACAGAGGTTGCCCCGTATCTCGAAGCGACCACGACTGCACCCTAACCAGTATTAGAGCCAAAGGAACCCTAACACTATCTCATCGCGATTTAAAAAACAGCCAACGCTGCATCATTATCTCCACTCTCCTAGGACATAAACGCATTTCCCACAGACAACCAAAAGCTCAAGACAAAAGATATTGTTACTGACAGGGCGATCTGATGATTTTGGGGTAGGAAAACGGCATTGCCGTGTCCTCCATCGCCTCGTTATCGATGGGTTATATGCGATCGATTGCCAATTCCTGACGCACCATACGATATAACTCACATCTTGCACCATTCTCAAGAACAGGCAAGATACCTGTTCCACAAAGAGTGAATTTTCTTGTGGAACAGGCCGGAAAGCCTGTTCATAAAAAGCTTATTGAGAATGGTACAACATCTCAGATCTAATCAACTACTTCTTACTCGGGGCAATCTTCTCAATAGAAATCAGCGCCTCCATCACCGACTCCACAATCGGCGCGGCAACACTTCCCCCCGTACCGCCCTTGGGTTCATCAATCACCGCCAAAACCACATACCGAGGAGACTCCACTGGCATTATCCCCACAAAGCTAGTAATAATCGCATTCTTAGAATAACCCCCACCACCATTTGCTTTTTGAGCCGTCCCCGTTTTCCCAGCAATCCGATACCCAGGAATTTGTGCAGCTTTCCCCGTACCGCCATCAACCACAGTTTCCATCATTTCTAAAACTTTCTTGGTCGTTGCGGGCGAAAAAACCTGCTTCGGAACAGCCCTCGGAAGTTTCCAATAAGCTTGACCTTCCCTATCAAAAAGTCCCCGCACAACGTGAGGAGTCACCAACTTGCCCCCGTTGGCCAAAGCTCCGTTAAGCTGCACCAACTGCATCGGAGTAATCGAAAAACCCTGACCGAAAGCAGTAGTAGCAACTTCCACCGGAGAGTTAATAAATTGCTCTCGATTTTTAAGCTGGCTGGTTACTTCAAAAGGCAAATCAGTTCCCGCAGTTTGTCCGAGTCCGAGTTTTTCTAAAGCTTGATAGTAAAGAGAAGGTTTCATACTTCTCATTACGTGCACCATTCCCACATTGCTAGAATGTTTCAAAATCTCTGTAACAGTAGAAGGACCCCGGGCGCCTGCTGATTGGTAATCGGAATTTTGGATAGTCCAGACATCCATGTAAATTCGACCTTCATCATTAAAAACGGTGTTAGGTTTCACCGCACCCGCTTCCAGAGCGATCGCCACATTAATCGCTTTAAAAGTCGAACCAGGCTCGTAAACATCAGTTACCGCCCAATTTTTATACCGCGACAAATCGAAATTAAAATATTGATTCGGATCATAAGAAGGTTCTGCTACAACTGACAGCAATTCACCGTTACGGGCATCCATCACAATCACCGTGCCCCGCTTCGCTTCCTGTTCCTTCATTTTTTCCTTGAGAGCAATTCGGGCCACCCGCTGCAAGCGACTGTCGATCGTCAGTTGCAATTTCAAGTCATCAAGCTGCACAAATCCCGCCGTCAGGCGATCGGGAACCCAATTCCCATCGCTCGACCTGCTAAATTGAATCGACGGCATCGATCGTTCCAGCAAATTCTGCTGGCTGTATTCCACCCCAGCTTGTCCCTTGCGTTCCCCGTCCACATAACCGAGGATATCCGCCGCCAACTCCTGCTGCGGGTAAAAACGCTGCTGCTGCCGCACCAACTCCAGGCCATCCACCGGACTATTTTTAATTTGTATCTGGGCGACGCGATCGGCAACCTCTTGAGCCAGAGACTCCGCAATCGTGATACCCGTTTCACCAAGATTAAACCTTCGCAGCAGTTCAGTTTCCGACGTAGTTCCCGGACTCAGTTCGATCGCCAGCATCGGAGCCAATTTAGCCGCAATTTCCGCCTTCGAGTGGTTGAACAACTTCGGGTGAGCGTAGAGCGTGTACACCTGTCTGTCGATCGCCAAAACATTCCCTGCGCGGTCAACTATCGGGCGTCTCGGCACAAACGGCTTCGTTTTGAGAGTTTGCTGCTGCTGTGCCTGTTTTCGCAGCGCCGGAGCTCGCGTCACCTGCAAATAAAACAAATTCACAGCCAGCCCCAGCCCCCCCAGCATCAACACCGCCCACACTGCCCACAAACGGAACTTGCTGCGTTTTAAACGATCCACCGGCCGCCCCCAAGGTGGAGCGGTCTGTTGTGGGGATCGGTCGTTTGTGCCGGACACAGTTGGTTTGGCTGGTTTGTCCCACAAAGTGCTATCGCCCGACGGCTTTGGGCGTTGGAAGTTGGGCGATCTGTAGCGGTCAAAACGGGGGTCGTAGCTCATAAAATTAAAAATTAAAAATCAAACAGCAAGTTACTTATTTTTAACTTTTAACTTCCGCTTGGAAGAAGGACATCGATCGCGACTTGGACAAAAGTCAAACAAGAAGCCTGAGGACATGAATCCGAAGCTAAACTGTCAAATTCTCCGGTACTCAGAGTCTGCGGCCCTCGGACATTCTTCCCCTCGGGCCATCTCCGCGTTGACATTGCCTCAATACCCCAGCGGTGTTTCCACACCCACTCGATTCTTGAGAGCCTGTTCTGAGTTTGGTGCCACAGTAACGGGCGATCGACTTGGAGGGGCAGGCGACAAGAAAATTGTGTCTGCAGGCTTCTGCGGGGTCAAACCAGTTTCGGGATTTTCGGCTTCTTTAGCAAGTTGGTGTTTCAAGACTTCGCTAGCCGCACTCAACTGCTGTTCTCCCCGGCGCAGAGTTTCCAGCTTTTGATACTCTTGGCTCCAGCGCTGCTCGCTGTAAACAGTCAAGCCGTAGAGAGTCAGAGCGCCACCTAGAAGGAGCACCGCTGCCGCTGAGGAGGCGCGCTGCACCCGCAGGAGCGATAGCAACCACATTGGCTGCTGCTGGCGCTCTGGCAGGACTTTCACTACCGATGCCGAGGGCTGAGCAATCGCCTGGGAGTCGGCGGGCGAGTAGTTGGGCAATACCGGCCCTGTCTTCGCCCGCCTAGCTCGGGCAATAGAAGTCACTTTGCTGTTGGCTGGGGCTGAAGCGGGCTTGCGGGCCGATCGGGAGCGGCGAGAATCCGGGGATCTGATAGCAGCGGTCATAGAGTTCACCAATACGTAAAGTGGGGCAGCTTTAGCTTGATTGAGGTTAGGAGTTTTTTCAGTTGCCGATCGCCAATTGTAGCAATCTGGGTTCGATCGGTTGTCTTTACCAAAGATACCTCACAAACCAACCAACCCATCCTACCACTCGTCTCTTTGACTTCAGGATTGGCAAAAAAAAGGAAATCTTTGCAGGTTCGCCAGAATCTATGTGAAATTTATTAATAAATGCAGTATTGTAATCAACGAGCGAATCGTTGCTCTATTCGTGCCAGCATTGTTTCTCAAGTACACTATTCCCTTCCTGGCGATGGGTTTTCAATGTTAAGGAGTGTTTATGAACAAGGGATTAATTCGTTTGACTTTGGTACTGAGCTTGGCAGCAGCCCTCGGCGCTTGCGGCGGTGAAACCGGCCCGAGCCCCAGCCCCTCTCCGAGCGGTCCTGCCAGCACTACTACTCCTCCTCCTGCTTCTTCTCCATCTCCAAAGACCGCTCCTGGGGCTGAGAAGTCTCCTTCTCCTGGTGGAACTGCTTCCCCTTCTCCGAAAAAGTCTCCCTAACTAGGGTTATCCCGGAGTCTTGGCCCAACGGGCCTAGCCTGGGGGTGAAAAATGGTTCGCTCCTCGCATTTTTCTATCTCGTAGGTCTAGGCTTCAAGTTGGGTGTTAGCTGTCTGATGCTTTTACTAAAGTTCCGTAGGTTCCCTTACTCTCGCCAAGTCTTCTTAGCGCTGGGTTACAAGGGTATTCCTTTTCAAGTCGAAAATTTGACTGCCCGCCTCCACGTTTTGATACTCAAGCCTCTGACGGGGGATTTGAGGACAGTGCCAGTGCAGCAGCCTTAACTCGAAGGTCAACCTCGGGCGATGGCTGACTCCACGCAAATTTTTTTGCACTCGAGTCTCGCTTTCCTTTCCCACCTCTGTTGCCGGCAGACGAGAGAAAAGCAAGCTGAGGCTTAGACGCTCGGAGACTGGCTCGATGAAAGCATGGGCATGGCTACTCGATTGATTGACTGCGAGTTTTGCGCCGGTGCGGGCAAGCAAATCTACCCGTCTGTTTTGAGCCAGTTAGCAATTCAATTGGCGCGCCGCGAGTTCGGCATTAACCGGGCGGCAAAACTCCCTCCCGTTGCGCCTGAGCGCTCTTTAGGCCTGTTGCACCTTCGCTGGCAGGATGGTGCTTGTGTGGTACGGGATTCCTCGATCGTGCCAGATATTGCAGCAGCGGCGCTGCTGAGTCCTTTAGCTGTGATTCCTCAATACTGAATTGAGTGTCCTTGGCTATTAGATCCCATCGATCGAATTCACCGACTTTGCAGGGAAACTCTGCCTCCGGGATGTGAAACCGCAACCGCAGGGCGATCGTCAAAGCCAGAAAATTCCAGCTATATAATGATTAGCGACTCCCAAAACTCACTCTCCTTGACCCTCCCTGCGCTGGCAAATCCATCAGAGTTAGTTCTGGGCGCAAAAACCCAGTTTTTTCGCGAAAATCCGACCAGTGTGTGCGAGGGAGATCTGTGTAAAAACCCGGTTTCGGAACCGTCAAGAGTGCGGAGCGTCCTGAGAGTTAGAAAAACTATCGAATATCACACTGTTTAGAAAAAGTCAATGATATTTGGGGGTAAATATAAAAAAATCAATTTGTTTTAAGATTTCAATACCTAGATGTTAGCCGTTAGTAGTAAAACCCCAGTTCGACCGCCGAAAAGGCAATCAGATTGCCTGCTGTCTGGGCAAGGGCGCGCGCTGCCGCCCAGACAGCAGGCAAATTCATACTAATCAGTGGTACGATTAGCGATAAAAAATGTATCGAAATGTAAAGTGCAGCGCCGCTCTAGGTTTTGAAAGCCATTTAGTTAAAAGATTCAGGTAGGTAGTTTTATGCCCGCGACCGTCCCCTTTGAACAAATTGACCGGATTGTGTGGAATCAGCACCAAGATCCATTTGAAGTGCTAGGCCCCCACGCGATCGAACACAACGGCAAAAAAGCCTGGGCCGTGCGAGCTTATCTGCCGAATGCAGATGCCGTATCGGTGGTTGTGCCAGAAGCGAGGGCAGAATACTCGATGCAATCGGTACACCACCCTCACTTTTTTGAATGCACGATCGAAACCCCAGAACTAGCAAACTATCAACTGCGGGTCAAAGAAGGGGAACACGATCGCTTTATCTACGACCCCTACGCCTTTCGATCGCCCAAACTCACAGAATTTGACATTCACTTATTCTCAGAAGGCAACCACCACCGGATTTATGAAAAATTGGGGGCGCACCTCACCGAAGTAGACGGCATCACAGGAGTATATTTTGCCGTTTGGGCCCCAAATGCCCGCAACGTCTCTGTTTTAGGAGATTTTAACTATTGGGACGGCCGCAAACATCAAATGCGGAAATCGCAAAACGGGATCTGGGAATTATTTATTCCGGGACTAGAAGTGGGAACTTCCTACAAATACGAAGTGAAAAACCAAGACGGACATCCCTACGAAAAGTCCGATCCTTACGGTTTCCAGCAAGAAGTGCGGCCGAAAACAGCTTCAATTGTCACCGACTTAGATACCTACACTTGGCACGACAGCGCTTGGATCGAACAGCGGCGGCACACAGACCCACTGACCCAGCCGATTTCGGTTTACGAATGCCACATCGGTTCTTGGCTGCACGCGGCTACCGACGAACCCGCCGTGCTACCAAATGGAGAAATAGAACCACCAGTACAAGTTTCGGAACTGAATCCCGGGGCGCGCTTTCTGACTTACCGGGAATTAGCCGATCGGCTGATACCCTACGTCAAAGATTTGGGATTCACTCATATCGAAATGCTGCCCATAGCAGAACATCCTTTCGACGGTTCTTGGGGCTATCAAGTAACCGGCTATTTCGCCCCAACTTCCCGCTACGGCAAACCTGAAGATTTGATGTATTTTGTTGACCAGTGCCACGCCAACGGCATTGGCGTACTGGTGGACTGGGTACCGGGACATTTCCCCAAAGACGGACACGGTTTGGCTTTCTTTGACGGAACTCACTTGTACGAACACGCCGACCCCCGCAAGGGCGAGCACAAAGAGTGGGGAACCCTAGTATTTAACTACGGCCGCAACGAAGTGCGGAATTTCCTAGTATCAAACGCTCTGTTCTGGTTTGACAAGTACCACATCGACGGGATTCGCGTAGATGCAGTGGCCTCGATGCTTTATTTGGATTACTGCCGCGAACCCGGAGAATGGCTGACCAATCAGTACGGGGGCCGGGAAAATATCGAAGCGGCGGATTTTCTGCGGCAGGCCAATCACGTCATTTTTAGCTATTTCCCAGGTGCGCTGTCGATCGCCGAAGAATCTACCTCTTGGCCGATGGTATCTTGGCCGACCTATGTAGGCGGTTTGGGATTCAACCTGAAGTGGAACATGGGTTGGATGCACGATATGCTCGACTATTACCACATGGACCCGTGGTTCCGCCAGTTCCACCAGAACAACATAACCTTCAGTATGTGGTACAACCACAGCGAGAATTTCATGCTGGCTTTGTCCCACGATGAGGTTGTCCACGGCAAAGCCCACATCATCGGGAAAATGCCAGGAGACGAATGGCAAAAGTTTGCAAACGTGCGGTGTTTGTTTACTTTTATGTTTACTCATCCCGGAAAGAAAACGATCTTTATGGGGATGGAGTTCGGCCAGTGGCAAGAGTGGAACGTTTGGGGGGATTTGGAGTGGCGTTTGCTGCAATTTGAGCCGCACCAAAAGTTGAAGCTGTTTTTTAAGGATTTGAACAATTTATACCGCAGCGAAACGGCACTTTACAGTCAAGATTTTGCTGAGGACGGGTTTGAGTGGATTGATTGCAGCGACAACCGGCACAGCGTCGTGGCTTTTGTGCGCCGAGAGAAGGATGGCGACGAGTTTGTGGTTACGGTGTGCAATTTTACGCCGCAGCCGCACTCTCACTATCGGGTAGGAGTGCCGGAACCAGGTTTCTATACGGAGTTGTTTAACAGCGACGCGCGCGAGTACGGCGGCAGCAATATGGGGAATTTGGGCGGTAAGTGGACTGATGAGTGGTGGTTCCACAACAGTGCTTATTCGATCGACTTGTGTTTGCCACCTTTGGGGGTGTTGATTTTAAAGCTCGATCGGGCAAAAACAACAGCAAAATCTCAAGAGTTTTAAGTTGTGAGTGGTGATAGTTTTGAGTGAAAAATCAAAACTTTATTAAACGTAGAACTTTGAGGGTATTCAGAAACCCGGTTTCTCCAAAAAACCGGGTTTTTTTTCTGTTTTGTTGCGGCCAATATCCAGAACGGAAACTATAGCCTTTTTCAGATAGATGAGGTACAAGTTTAGATTTTAGATTTTAGATTTTAGATTTTAGATTTTAGATTGGGGGATTGAGGAATTGTTAATTAATTAGTAAATACCTCATCTTTATGAGAAGCGCTATATACCATTTTAGGTTTTAGAATTGAAGAATTGGGAATGACTGAAGAAGTTCCTCGTTAAGAGCTTGCCTAAAGTTGAATTATTTTTTTAACGCGGTATTAAGCTGTCCGGCATCTTGCGTTATATTTTTCTGGCGGGAACCCCACAATAAATTTCATCGCACTTGACTGTAAAATTTAGATGCGCCTGGGTTTAATTGCGAATTAACGATTAACGATTACCGATTACCGATTACCGCTTACGGATTTTTAATTTCGAGTATCGGAAGCGCCAAGATTATAAGAAACTTTAGACGGCTCAACTTTTACTACTTCCGAAATAGACGGTTCCTCCACTCCGTCTAAATTGGGCAGCGGCATATGCTTCATTTCCCAAACTTTCAGCAAAATTAGATATTCATAAAAAGCTTGTAGCGTGCACCAAGCCAATCCCGCTTGACCGTCAAGAAACCCGCCGAGTAAAATATACATATAGAAAAAGCGCACGACAGGGCGCAAAGGCAAGCGCAAAGAAAAATCTTTCAAAGCGCGCCGCCTTTCGACCTCCGACGCGCCAAACAATAAATCCCACCAATTTACTTGACCTGCTTCTAATTGGCGGAGAGTTTCAGCAGCCTCGTCAGTCGAGTAGCGGTTGTGCTTTTCAATCCAGCGGGAAAGACCTTTGCTGCAAGTATAGTGAGGGTAGCTTTCCTTCAAAAAGTGAGTAGGCCCGTTGCAGACTTCCCGTTCAGTGTGACCGTAGTCAGTAAACCACACTTGGTCTTTGCGAAACAAGCGCATTTGATAGCGGGGATATTGAGTGCTGCGGCGAATCCAGCGCTCCATAAATATTACTTTTTCCGCTACGTAATAGCCGATATATTCTTGACTTTCGATCGCCTTTAAGCATTCAGCAAAAAGTGCAGGCGTCATCCGCTCGTCAGCTTCGAGGATGT
Organism: Microcoleus sp. F4-D5; assembly: GCF_036704885.1. NCBI lineage: Bacteria > Bacillati > Cyanobacteriota > Cyanophyceae > Oscillatoriales > Microcoleaceae > Microcoleus > Microcoleus sp. F4-D5. The sequence goes on from NZ_JAUBSX010000010.1 coordinate 88,575, forward strand.
AAACCCATTCGTATTTGCACGGGACTTCTTGCAGCATCCAAGTCCGCTGGCGTCCGTGAGTTTCAAAAGGGTGCTGCACCCGGAGCACGGGATAGTTCTGAACAATCTCAAGGGTGCGATCGCTGCTGAAAGAATCAACTACAATGATATCGTCACAAAGCAGTGCCGATTCAATGCAAGCGGCGATATCAATCTCTTCGTTGTAAGTCAGAATATAAATTGAGAACATTCCCAGCTTTCAGTAAGGGCAAACTATCAGGCAAATCAAGTATTTATTTCTCAGGGATGTCTCGACTTGCGCGATCCCTGCCAGCGCCGATCACATTTTGCGGCGGCCGAACCGCAGAATTCCCATAGTTCTCAATCCAGTCCAACCAACAGTAATGTAGCCGATCGCTAACAGCAAACTGCTGATTCCCGTCTGCAAACTCGAATTTCTCGATCGAGTTCTTAACTCTTTCTCTTTTTGTTGCTTGCGGGTGCGAATCTCGTTGCGAGCTTGATTTGGCAGTTCTTGGGCTTGCTGTTCGAGGAATTTGTCGAGTGCTTTCGGGTCTTTTTTCGACTCCTCAAGCACAGCTTTCAATTCCTTGGGAACATCTGGACTCTTGAGTGCTTGTTGCAGTTTCCCCTCGTCTTGCAGCAGGTCGGCTATCTGAGTACGGCGCTGGCTTTTGAGCTGTTCTACCTGAGCTTTAAACTGATCGCTTTTAATTTGCGCCTCTAGTTGACCTTCCGCTTGTCCCGCTTCTTTATCCACTTGAGTGAGAGCATCCTTGAGTTCCAAACGAGTATTGTTGAGGTGAACGGGAACCAGCAACAGGTAAATTAGCCCTAACAAGCTGGAAATCAACAGCGCCCAGAATCGCAAGTCCAGCCAAACATTGCGCCTCTCTTGAGAGACTCCACTGCTGCTGTCCACCCAAAAGCCCGTCATTAACATGGCTATACCCATCAAAGGAATAATGCCTCGGTCAACTATCTGAGTTGCTGCCGCAAGCTGCCAGCCTCGATTGAGAATGTCGGAGGTTTCTCCCGGCAGCGACAGAACAATGCAGTCAAGCAAAGCAGACAGAATCAAGATAATCCCGACTACTTTTAGAGTTCGAGCAGCTACTGAAGAAAATTGACGGCTATTAGTTGCTTTCATAATTCGTGTTAGATAATTCTACACCGTTAGATTCAAAGGGGTAGTTGACTGGATTTTGTTGAACGAGTTAAGTTATTTTCCACCAAAATAGCTCGTTCGGGTACTCACCTCGACTTTCCCCTGGGTTTTCTGGGGTGCGGTTGCGACCCCAAAGGGTCGAGTTTCTGCACGGGTATGGAGAGTTTGGCACAGCAGGCGGCGCGCTTCTGGGGTGGCTGTAAAGCTTGGTCAAGATAGCGCACAGAAACGGCAGCAAGCCACTGCTGGCTTTTTCTAGAGTCTGACGAGTGCAGGGCATAGATGAGTTGTGCGCGCTTGGGTTCGGTGCTTTTAACTAGCTTTCGCTCGCGGCGGTGTCAGAGATAATAGACACATGAAGATCGGGCTTTGTTGGGTTTTACCCCCTAGGGCTCCCACCACCCGATCGCCTGCCCGAGGCTGTGGAACTCGCATCCCCTGTCTTATAGTAATTGATATAAGAGAAGGCTGGAATAAATAATTGTTTCCCAAGCTTTTTAACCTCCAATTACCAACAGCACCACGGGAAGTCACAGATACACCAGTAGCTGTTTTTTACTTTTTCCTTCTGTTGACCCGCTCAGCTTCGACGCTATAGCATTCTTGCTTATTCCTTCTTGCTTAAGAGCGAGCAATTACTAATTACCAGTTACTAATTGCCAAGGACTAATTATTGGCAGCTTGAGTGATTGATTGTTCAATGGCAAAGATGTTCTTCTATCACATTTTTTGGTAGGATAATTCATCGCTGTTCAAATTTGCTGGTGGTCAGAGCAATGGTTTCTGGTGTTTACACGTTGAGAGAACTTGAAAGATCGATCGCGTCCGATCCGGACAACTGGCGTCCGATCGTGTTTACTAACGGCTGCTTCGATATCCTGCACTGCGGCCACGTCCGCTATTTGCAGGCAGCAAAAAAGTTGGGGCGATCGCTGCTGGTGGGCCTCAATAGCGACGCCAGCGTGCAAGCTATCAAACCGCAGCAGCCGGGATTGCCGCCCCGCCCGATCGTACCGGAAAATCAGCGAGCCGAAGTGTTAGCAGCCCTCAAACCAGTAGACGCCGTAGTAATTTTTTCCGAGATTACAGCAACTAAACTGATAAATATCCTGAAGCCAGATATATACGTTAAAGGAGGCGACTATCAACTCGAAACTCTGCCGGAAGCACCGGCTGTTATCGCCGGAGGTGGCAAAATTTCCTTGATCGAAATAGAAGTTCCCAGTTCTACCAGCGCGATCGTCAAACGCATTTTGGAGTTAGGCGTTTAACCCCCGATCGCAAATAGCAAACAGTGAGCTAAACTCAAAAGTTGCCCCATCAAAAAAAACTCTTAGTGCGATCGCTCGTACAACTTCATCCCAATTGTTACGCAGGAGATAATTTCAATGGAACTCACAAGCAATAACACGATCGCGGAAATCCTAGAAAGACACAAAGCAGAGCTACTAGCAGATTGGCTCAAAGAACTGCAAAATACCGGGCTGCGGCGGGACGACTTGATGAGAGCCAAAGAATTGCGATCCGAGTGTCAAGAGTTCCTGCAATTGCTCCACATTGCAGTCGGGCACGGTAACTTTAGCGACATCCAGACACCCGAATGGGAAAATATGCGGGTGCTGCTAGCAGAAGTTTCGCGATCGCGCGTTCAGAGAGGCTTTACTCCCTCAGAGATAGCTAGTTTCATTTTATGCTTCAAAAAGCCATTGTTCGATCGGCTTTGTCGCGAACTCACACAAAACCGCGACGCACTTGTCGAACAACTTTGGCTTTCCACCAGTTTATTAGACCAGCTAGGCCTTTGGGTGACAGAAATCTTTCTCAAAGCTCGCGAAGAAGTCATCGAACGCCAGCAGCAAGAAATGCTCGAATTGTCAACTCCCGTAGTCAAGCTTTGGCAAGGAATTCTTGCCTTGCCAATGATCGGGACTCTCGACAGCGCCCGCACTCAAATAGTCATGGAAACTCTGTTGCAGGAAATCATGGAAACCGGCTCAGAATTTGCGATTTTAGACATTACAGGTGTGCCGACTGTTGACACTTTAGTTGCTCAACATTTATTAAAAACTGTTGCCGCCGCCCGTTTAATGGGTACTGAGTGCATCATCAGCGGCATTCGCCCGCAAATAGCTCAAACCATAGTTCATTTGGGAGTTGACTTGCAGGATATTCTGACAAAAGCGACTTTAGCAGATGCTTTTAAAGTCGCTTTGCAGCGCCAAGGTTTAACTATAAAAAATATTCAAGAGGAAAGATAAAAATTATTGCCTATTTGCCTAAAAAATTAAGTGGAAATTAAAATAGAGGTGGATTTGTGGAACGGATACCGATACTTCAAATGGGAGAATTTCTGCTAGTAACAATTCAAGTAGATATGCACGACCGCTTAGCAATGACTTTGCAAGACGACCTGACAAACCGCATCGTCAAAACAGGAGTAAAAGGTGTTTTAATAGAAATCTCTTCCCTAGAAATAGTAGATTCTTTTATCGGTCGCATCATCAACAATATCGCTAGTATGTCGCGAATTTTAGATGCGGAGACTGTTGTGGTCGGGATGCAGCCAGCGGTTGCGATTACCCTCGTTGAGTTGGGGCTTTCGCTGACAGGAGTTCGCACAGCTTTAAGCGTTGAAAAAGGCATGATTTTATTGCGAAAATCCTTGGGTTTGTCTCCTGACGAGAAAGCGGAAGCAGTCGATAAATTTTCCCATGACTGAGGCACAGGCAGTAAAAAAACCTGATTTGTTTGTAGATACATTGTTGACAAACTTAAGCTTTCTAAGCAGAAACTAAGTTGATGAGCGTAAGTCCTATGTTTTGTGGAGAAGTTCTATTTTGGTACAGTAGCCGCCATGTCAAAACGTGAGACACTAGAAATCCGATCGTCATCCGATATAGTCCACGTCCGACAGCAAGTGCGAACTTGGGCTGTAGCAATGGGATTCGGTTTAGTAGACCAAACGAAAATCGTTACCGCAGCCAGCGAACTCGCCCGCAATACTGTGGACTACGGCAAAGGGGGAACTGTAACTATCGAAATGCTCCAATTAGGCACCCGCAAAGGGCTGCGGCTGATATTTGAAGACAAGGGCCCGGGAATTCCAGACATCGAATTGGCAATGACTGACGGTTATACTTCTAATCACGGTTTGGGTTTGGGACTCAGCGGTTCTAAGCGGTTGATGCACGAATTTGAGATTGTTTCCAAAGTAGGTAAGGGGACTAAAATTTCGATCGTCCGCTGGCGGTGAGGAAGTAATCTTTAACAAGACGATTTGAGAGTTGAGATTTTAGATTAAAGAATTGAGCACGAGTGAGGACGATCGGGGTTTGGAGCTTGCGTATAGTTGTATTATTTTTTTAATTGGTATAAAGAGCAACCAGCAAAGCCAAGAAGTGATTCTTGGAATCCCGCACTGTACCCGGAGAGGGTTGGCGTGTGGAGGATTTCATTATGAGACCTTATAAAAAATGATAGATGCCGTAGCCCTGCCCGTAACAGAAGAAAGTCAAGTCGGAGAAGCGCGGCGAATCGCAGTCGCCCTCGCGGCCGAAGTCGGATTTAACGAGACCGATCGCGGTAAAGTGGCAATTGTTACCACCGAAGCAGCAAAAAACGCGGTCAAGCACGCCCGCGAAGGAGAACTTTTGCTGCGAACATTCAAAACAGCAGCAGGATATAGCATTGAAATAGTAGCGCTAGACCGGGGCCAGGGAATGGCAAATGTCGGGCTGTGTCTGCAGGACGGTTTTTCTACAGCGGGAACCCCGGGAACCGGACTGGGGGCAATTAAACGCCTCTCTAATTTTTTTGATATTCATTCTGTACCGAAACTGGGGACAGCCTTATTAGCCCGGCTGGAACCGACCCAAAATAGCCGGGAAGCCTCCCAAAACAGCAATTACTTGGAATTTGGGGTCATCCACTTGCCAAAAACAGGAGAGCAAATTTGCGGCGATTCCTGGGCGGCGGAAAATCACCTTGACAAAAACCTGATTTTAGTTGCTGACGGGCTAGGTTACGGCGATTTGGCCCAGGAAGCGTCTCGCGAAGCAGTGCGGGTATTTCAAGAAAACGCCAAACTCGGGCCGAAAGCAATTTTAGAGAAGGCGCACGCTGCTTTAAAAAGTACCAGAGGAGCGGCAGCGGCGATCGCCCAAATAGATCCTACCCAACAAACAATTTGTTTTGCCGGAATTGGCAACATCAGCGGTGTAGTTGTAACAGATAACCAAACCCGCAGCATGGTTTCCTACAACGGCACAGTTGGACATATGATGCGAAAAGTAGCAGAATTTGTTTATCCTTGGTCGCAGCAGTCCCTACTCATCATGCACTCCGATGGTTTGGCGGCGCAGTGGAATTTAAACCGCTATCCGGGTTTAGCCTCCAGACATCCTGCTTTAATCGCAGCCGTGCTCTACCGGGACTTCAAACGCACTCGCGATGACATGACAGTTATAGTAGCCAAGGTAAGAGAAGCAGCGTGAGTTACCCAATCCTGACGACGGAAGTCCGTTTTGAACAAGACATCGTACAAGTACGCCAAAGAGCTCGCCAAATTGCTAAAGGGCTGGGATTCGATTCCCAAGTACAAACGCGCATCGCCACAGCAGTTTCCGAAATTGCCCGCAATGCTTTCAAATATGCAGGCGGCGGCAAAGTAGAATTCATTGTCGAAGGGGAATCGCCCCAAATTTTTCGGACTCGGATTTCTGACACCGGGCCGGGAATTGCTGATTTAGCGACTGTGTTGGGCCCAAATTTTCGATCGCAAACCGGCGCGGGACTCGGTTTAGCAGCAGCGAAACGGTTGATGGACGAAGTGCAAATCGACTCGGGGCCCGATCGCGGAACGACTGTACAATTAGTTAAGCAGTTTTCCAAACAGATGCCTGCGCTGAGTGCGATCGAACTAAATCAATTAGTTGACAAACTAGCGCGCCAAATTCCCGAAGATCCCTACGCCGAAATTCAGCAGCAAAATCAAGAATTACTGCGTACTTTAGACGAACTCCGCCAGCGTCAAGAAGAACTCGTACAGTTAAATCAACAACTAGAAGATACCAATCGCGGAGTCCTGGCACTTTACGCTGAATTGAACGACAAAGCCGAATCTCTCCGGCGAGAGGGCGAACTCAAAACCAGCTTTCTCTCCAATATGAGCCACGAGTTTCGCACTCCGCTAACGGCAATTATGAGCCTTTCGGAAATATTGTTAAATCGCCTCGACGGAGAACTTTCAGCCGAACAGGACAAGCAAGTAAGTTACATTTACAAATCCGCCGAGTCTCTCGCAGAACTTGTCAACGACTCGTTAGATTTAGCCAAAGTGGAAGCCGGAAAACTAACTGTTCGCTTGGCTGATTTTGAAGTCGAAGATTTGTTCAGCGCGCTGCGGGGAATGATGCGCCCCCTGCTGCCCCAAAACTCTGCTGTGGCTCTGATTTTTGAAGCGCCTCTCGAACTTCCAACCCTCACCACCGACGAGGGAAAAGTTTCTCAAATTTTACGCAATCTGATTTCTAATGCGCTCAAATTTACCGAAGCAGGCGAAGTTCGAGTTGCAGCAGAAATAGGAGACGAGGGAACAGTTACTTTTTCCGTGGCAGATACGGGCGTTGGCATTTCCCCTGCCGACCAAACGCGGATTTTTGAAGAATTTGTCCAACTGGAAAATTATTTACAGAAGCGCGTCAAAGGCACTGGTTTGGGATTGTCTCTGTGCAAAAAACTGGCGGAATTTTTGGGGGGAAGTATTGAAATCAAAAGTTCGCCCGGAGTCGGCTCGACTTTTTTTGTCAAACTGCCGATACTGTATCCTGGAGATCTAGAAGACCCTTTGGAAATGTCGGCAGATCGGAAAGATGAAATACCGCTGGCGATCGCAAGTTCTCGCTCGCCAGCGCCGGATTCAGCAGCAAAAGTTTTGAGTGGGGAGGATGAAGATAGTTTTTCGGTATTTGCTGAAAGACTTGCTGGCAGAAATTCATTGTACTGCGATCGAAGCGACCAACGGCGCTAAGGTTTGCTCTCGGCTATCAAAGAGCAACCGCAAGCAATTTTTATCGATATTTATGATGCCGGACATGACAGGATTTCAAGTTTTGGAAGAGTTGAATTCCGGTTCGGCTACTTGTCAAATACCTGCGACAAAACATTTAGAAACTTGGGAATACGACGATTTGTCTGCCGATAAAGTTGTGCAGTCCAGGACTGAATTGGTATCAGGTTGAGGATTGTAGCAAGACTTTTTTAAACTTAGTCCTGGACGCATAAATTGCAAAGAAACCGGGTTTTTACCAGTTTTCAAGGTCGGAATGCAGTATTTTTGCCATAAAAAGCCGGTTTCTGACCACCCGTGCGTCAGTCCTAAAACTGATATTATTTGATAGCAGGCAATATTTATTTAATTTGCAACAGCATTTAAAATTTGTGCTGTAAAATATAGCAGCTCTCAGTTGCCCACTATTTAGTAGGGACTTACCGAGAGCATTTTTTCGTGTCAGCGATCGGCTAAAATCCATGATAAATATGACTCTGACGAGAGTCTCGATCCCCCCTAGCTTCTTAAGGGGGAAACTGGAAGCACTTTCAAAGTCAACCTTTTTAAGGCGGATGCAAGGCAGGGCTGTTTCATTCTCGTTCCGCAGCAATGCCCCCGTGGTTGCCCCGAGGCGTGAAACGCCCATTGGGTCGTCGGTGGCGGTAGGCACTCTTGGCACTACCCCCGCAAAACCTTCGTTTTCCTGAGAATGAAACAGCCGCGGGATGCGAGGGGGATCGAGGCTGGGGTAAAAATGAGACATACAGAGGGTTTTAGCCGAATTATTGACACGCTTTGGGTGCGGCGCCGTGTCTCGATGCAATATTAGAGCTTATTTATTCGTGAAAAATGAGACCTGTTAAAAGAAATAATGCAACTGTAAGCAAAATCCAAACCCATATAGAGTAAGCCATTCCCCAATCTAAAATCTAAAATCTAAAATCTAAAATGGTATGACTTTCATCTCCCTTCAATATGCCCTGTTTCTGTTAGTTTTGTTTGCGGCTTACTGGTTGGTTCCGCTGCGGTGGTGGCGGCTGTTCATTATGCTGGCCGCTAGTCTGATTTTTTACGCTTCGCTGCAAATTGTGTACATTCCGCTGCTGTTAGTCGGCGTTTTGTTTAATTACTTCTTGGCTATGGCGATTGGGGAACCTCTAGATTGGCGGATTGCTAATGAATCTTGGAACCGTCGCCGTTTGTTGCTGCTGTGGATAGGAATTGGGCTGAATGTGTTGCTGCTTTTGGGTTTTAAGTATGTGCCTTTTTTCTTGAGTTCGATCGGCACTTTGTTCAATTGGCCTTTTGCTCTCGACAGTGCTAACTGGGTGAAAACTCACGTCATCGCACCCCTGGGATTGAGTTTCTTTTGCTTTGAGTGCATTGCTTATTTGATTGACGTGTATCGAGGCGCGCCTGCTGCTACTTCGCTGCTGCACTTTGCTGCTTACAAGTTGTTTTTTGCGAAACTAATTTCCGGCCCGATTACTCGGTATCACAACTTGATCTATCAACTGAAATCCCAGAATTTTCCGACGCCCGATCGCCTTTCTGAGGCACTTTGGACGATCGCCTTCGGTGCAGTAAAAAAAGGTCTTTTCGCAGATAACTTGGGAATTTATGTCGATTTAAGCTTTACCAACTTGCAGCGGGCGGGTAGCGAGGATTTGTGGCTGGCAATTTTTGCTTACGGGCTGCAACTTTATCTCGATTTTAGCGGCTATGTTGACATGGCGCGCGGTACTGCTTTGCTGCTGGGTTGGTATTTGCCACCAAATTTTGATTTCCCTTATTTTAGTGCCAGCATAGCGGATTTTTGGCGGCGCTGGCACATGACTTTAGGGGATTGGCTGCGGAATTATTTGTATTTTCCTTTGGGGGGTTCGCGAGTCGGTTTGTGGCGCACTTGTCTGAATTTGTCGATCGTCATGTTAATTGCGGGAATTTGGCACGGGGCAGCTTGGGGATTTATTGTGTGGGGGGGGTTGCACGGTTTAGCTTTGGCGGTTCACAGGCTGACTGATGTGCTGTTTAAGCGCTTGCAGATTGAGTTTTTGTGGGAAAATCCGATCGGGATTGCGATCGGTTGGCTGTTGACTCAGGCGATGGTTTTTGGTAGTTGGATATTTTTCCGCCTTCCCGATTTAAAGGATTCTGGATGGGCGATTTCGCACTTGTGGGGACACGCTGCTGACGTGCAGTTTGCAGATAAAGTTTATGGCGAAGCTTTGGGTTTGGAAAGAGTGGATTTAACTTGGATTTTGGCCGCTTTGGCTGCGGCGATGCTGGGGAATTATGCGTTGAGTCGGGGTTTGAAATTGGAGTTAAATTGGCCGGTGAAATTAGTCTTGGTGCCGCTTTGTTTGTATGCGGTTTGGGTGTTGGCTCCCGAGGGCGGTTTGCCTTATATTTATTTTGATTTTTAGGGTATTTTTTAATTCGGCGTAAGGTGCAGCGCACCCTACGACGACATTGAGGTGCGCCGAAGTGATTCCCCGCTACCTATTAGTGTCAACTTAAGCTTTTAGTTCGCCAGTCCTCCCACTCACCCAACAGCCAGGGAATGAATTCCCTGTCTCATAGCTAAAGTCCTCTCAAAGAGGACTGAAGAACTCATTAGTCCTCATAGCGAGGAATTTCGCTTTGAGGGTCTTGTTTCAACCGCTGCCGGACTGAGGGTTTAACGTTAAGTTGACACCAATGCCGGCTACCCTACAACTCACAGTCAACAGTCAACAATCATCTCGCTCGTACACTCTACAACTGATAAGAACACCAGTCACTCCAACTACCGACATAAAGTTTAGCATCGGGAATTCCGGCGATTTCTAAAGACAGTAAATTGACGCAAGCAGTCACCCCAGAACCGCAGTAAACAATAATTTCGTCCGCTTTTTCTACATCCACCCACCGCTGTTTTTGTTCGGAAGTCGATCGCACTTTTCCAGTGTCATCCGTCACCCCTTGCCAAGGATAGTTAACCGCGCCCGGAATGTGACCTGCAATCGGATCGATCGGCTCCCGCAAACCTTCATATCTCTCGCTTTCCCGGGAATCAACCAAAACCTTTCCCGGCAAGTCTTTTCGTTCTTTTACAGCCTCAATATCTACCGCCAAATCCTGCTGCAAACGAGCAATAAATTTACCCTCGCGGGCTTCTGGCAAAGTATTTGTTACCGGATAGCCCGCCGCTTTCCAGGCGCTGAAACCCCCGTCTAACAAAGCTACTTTGCTGTGTCCCATATACCGCAGCAGCCACCACAAGCGAGCCGCAAAAGCCAGCCGCGAATCGTCATAAGCGACGACTAAAGTTTCTGCTGAATTAATGCCGATCGCGCTCAATTTCGCAGCTAATTCTTCAATATTTGGCAGCGGATGTCTGCCGCCGTGTTTGCCAACAGAACTCGCAAGGTCGCGGTTTAAATCTAAATAAAAAGCTCCCGGAACGTGACTTTCTTGATATTGTTTTTGTCCCAATTCAGGGTCGGCGAGGGAAAACCGACAGTCAATAATTACCACTTGCGGATTGTCGGTATTCGTGGCTAACCATTCAGGAGAAACGATTAAGTCGTTGTCAGTCATAATTCTTCAAATCTCTATTTTAACATTTATCGGGAAGGAGCTTTTTTCTCTGATTCTGCTTTGTCGGCAGGAGATGGCTGAGCAGTTTCTTTCTCCGCAGTTCCTTTTTTTGAATTGGATTGTGGCGGACTTTCTTTCTCCGAAGTTTCTTTTTTAGAATTAGATTTTTTAGGACTTTCTTTCTCCGAAGTTTCTTTTGGCGAATTGGATCTTTTAGGAGTTGCTTTCTCCGAAGGTGCTTTTTCTGCAGTTGCGGGAGTTGGAGTGGGTGGAGGGGGATTTACTGCTGCTTCTTGAGCGTAAAGTAGATATTTCTGATACTCGATCACTTTTGCTTGAGCTAGTTGATAGTTGGGGCTAGACATCGGTACTCTTCTCATTAATGAAACCGCTTCTTGCCAGCGATCGCTAATTTTCGCCCAATCTTCCTTGGTTTTTGCCGATCGCCCCAGTTCTGCTGCTTGGAGTGCGCTGTTAACGGCCTCTCGAAAAGTATCCGGTGCAGTTGCTAAATTTGCTGTTTCATCGGGATTATTCCCCGCAGTGTCTCCCGGCTGGTTCCAAATCTTACCGACAAACGCCACCACGGCCATCGCCAACATACCCGTCACCAGCCCGACTACAATGAAAGTCGATCGCAGCCGGTTCTCAAATTCAGCAAGTTCCGGCGGTTTCTCATCCTCAATATTATTCTGGGTTTCTGTGCGATCGTCCGTATTCGCAACAGCATGATTTGCCACAGATTCTTCCCCAAAGCTCTGCCGTTCAAAAGTGCTGTTCTCCAAACTAAACTCTTGACTCCAAGCAGCAGCTATCTTACCGCTTTCTCGGCCTTCAACCTTCACTTTCCGAATCGAATCCGGCTGCAAATTCGTCAGCTCGCTGCGGACAAAATCAACTAAAGTATCTTCTACCGGTACCTGCTCTGCCTCAAGAATTACATCCAAACAGTCGCCGTCGAGATTCGCGGAGGCTGTGATGCCTTGAGATTGCAACTGGCTGTTGAGCGAAGATGCGATCGCAGTGGCGAGATTTCCCTGCTTGGCAAGTTCCTGAAAATTAAGCTCTGTCATAGCTGGACACCTGATAATGCAGAAGATACAAGGTAGAAGGCAGAAAAAATGAAAAAGTCACAAATAGTTTTTTGGAGTTGAAAACACCATAACTGAAATTCAACAAATAGTATAATGTATCGCGGCAAATCCAAGCCCAAAGATGTCAATTATCACTTTCGCTACCCCTGGCATCCCTTGGGAAAAGACTTCAGTCCTTTCGGCGAACCGAACTCAGGTTTACAGTACAGCCAAAAATCCTCTCGCCAAGTTGCCAAATACTGCTGCTTCAACCTGGTAATTGATACCGGGGACGCAACTTCAGATACCGCAACGGCCTTAAGTCGAACCGCAAGCATCGTCCCTAAAACCGACATCCGGCTGAAAAAAGCCTCGATCGCGCGGATGCGAGATGGCAAATTTGAGATGAAAAATTTGTGAGATCGCAGTGCCATCGACGGACAGCGAATGATATCATCAGTTAGTCAATATTCAAGTTTTTATAGCCAAAAACTCGATCGCACAATGGTAGCAATAGCAATTTTAGCGGCTGGACGCGGCACGCGCATGAAATCTGACTTGCCCAAAGTTCTACACGAATTGGGCGGTAGATCGCTAGTTGAACGAGTCCTCCAAAGTTGTCAAGAAATTGAAATTTCCCGGCAAATTGTCATTGTCGGTTATCGAGCCGAACTCGTTAAAGAATCCCTAATTCGAGGTCAAGAAAGATCGGGGGGGAAAAATCCTCAATCTCCTTCCCTAGAATTTGTAGAACAAACCGAACAATTGGGAACCGGTCACGCCATCCAACAATTGCTGCCTCACTTAAAGGGATGGAAAGGAGATTTGCTGGTATTAAATGGAGATGTACCTTTGCTGAGGGCAGAAACTATCAAACAATTGATGGCTGTTCACAAACAGCACCAAAACTCTGCTACTTTATTGACAGCTAATTTGCCGAACCCTCAAGGATACGGGCGAGTATTTACCGACAGTCAAAACTTAGTCCAGCAAATTGTCGAAGACCGCGACTGCACACCAGAACAAAAGCAAAACCACCGAATTAATGCAGGTGTTTACTGCTTTCACTGGCCGGATTTAGAGAAAATTTTGCCAGAATTGAAGGCAGACAACGACCAAAAAGAATATTACCTAACTGATACGGTAAATTTCCTCAGTCCTGTGATGGCGGTGGATGTGGAAGATTATCAAGAAATATTGGGAATTAACGATCGCAAGCATTTAGCCGCAGCTTGCGATATTTTGCAAACGCGGGTAAAGGACAAGTGGATGACGGCGGGAGTGACGCTGCTAGATCCCAACAGCATTACGATCGACGATACCGTAGAGTTGCAGCCGGATGTGGTAATTGAACCGCAAACTCACTTGCGGGGAAACACTTCGATCGCCTCTGGGAGTCGCATCGGCCCCGGCAGTTTGATCGAAAACAGTCAAATTGCAGAAAATGTGACTGTGCTTTATTCGGTGGTTTCTGACAGTATTGTGGCAGAAAATTCGCGCGTTGGCCCTTACGCACACTTGCGGGGACACGCAGAAATTGGGGCGAACTGCCGCGTCGGCAATTTTGTAGAATTGAAAAATACTCAAATCGGCGATCGAACTAATGTGGCTCACTTGTCTTATTTAGGCGACGCGAATTTGGGAGAAAAAGTCAACATCGGTGCTGGGACGATTACGGCGAATTACGACGGAAAAAACAAGCACAAAACTCAAATAGGCGATCGGACTAAAACTGGTTCCAACAGCGTGCTGGTAGCACCGATAAGTTTGGGAGAAGATGTTACTGTAGCTGCGGGTTCTGTGGTGACGGAAGATGTGCCCAATGACTGTTTAGTAGTTGCCCGTTCCCGGCAAGTTGTCAAACCAGGTTGGAAGTTGAAAGAACTAAAAAAGTGAACGATTGTTGGCTTTTTTGATGAGGAGTTCTCACCCATCGGGACTTGCGCGCTCGATACCATTTTATAACGGGAGCGATGGCGCAATGGCGCGAGATTTTGGTGAACAACCCGGTTTCTGCATAAGTCCGCAAGCTTGAGAAATCGGGTTTCTGGCGATCGGCTATTTTGTATTATTTTTGGCGTTCAGATAGTTGTTAATCGCTTTGGCAATTTTTTCTTGCTGGTAGAGGTTCATAGTATTGGGCAGGGAGATGCGAGCTCCTCCAGAAACTAACAGTCTGATTTGGTACCAAGTGTCATTTTGCATATCTTTTGTTCGATCGACTTCTACGCCATAAATCTGGCACAGAGAGTGTGTAATGACTTTACGCGCTAACAAACCCTGCTGTTTCACAGTCAATGTGTTTAAAGTTCCATCGAAGCTGTAGGTTTCACGATTTCTCAAGACGATCGCTCCGACTGCTGCGAGCAAAAATATGCCTCCTATGTATCCCAACCAGCGATCGTCTTGGCTTAAGCGCAGCAATCGATTTTTTGGATTTTTTACAAAAAAATTGATGTTAGAAGCAACAGCGTCTTTGTTCCCCCAGGTAGTCGAGTTAGCAGTAAAAGGAACATCGCCAACAGAAGTCAAAAGTACAACTCTGCTTTTATAGCCAGATTTTTCAACTTTAGCTCCCCGCAATGAAGCAAGCTGAATTTCTTTGATGTTCGACCCCAGTAAATTCGATCGCACCAACTGGCAATTTCCTTGTTTTGCCTGCAATCTCTGGCAGATCAGGGTTGTTTTATGATAATCAAAAGTCAGCCAGAACAGTCCAAATGCCATTAATAAACAACTAGGGAGCCAAAAATCAAATATGCTTTGAGTCTGAATTATTAATTCAGTTGCTGTTTCCTTGATTATTTTCATTTACTTCCTTCTTTGATTCCAAAAATGAGGCTACAGATCGACTTATTGACCCCGAGCTACCGAATTGTTAACTTATAATATATGATTTGAAGTCGTCCTATGCTATGACCCTGTTTGTTTGGCGAATAGCTTAGCACTAGAATGTCGGGCGGCCAACCAATGTCGCGAGTGTACCCGCAGCTAGTTTGAAGATAGCTTTTTATGATTTAAAGTAGATGAATCTTAAAAATATATTAATGATTTTCTTGCTAGTTAAACGTTACTTTTCGCGCTGCGAAGGAAAGTAATTGTAAAGGCAAGTGTAGGTTCACATTTTGTTACATTGTTAGGCTTATTTGCGCCTGCGTAATTATCTGCCAACAATCTCCAATCTCAAAAACCCGCCCGGCTGGGATATTACGGTCAATCGATCGGACTAGATATAGCGTTTTTCAGATAGATGAGGTACAAGTTTAGATTTTAGATTTTAGATTTTAGATTTTAGATTGGTGGATTGAGGAATTGTTAATTAATTAATTAATTAGTAAATACCTCATCTTTATGAGAAGCGCTATATAATATCAATTCTGATGCCACCGGATTTGATATAAAACTAACGCGGTTCAGATACCCGACTTGTTCAAAAAGTCGGGTATCTGAACCGCAGACTGACTATTTCAAGATCCCTTTTAAGCAATAAAAATCAGCGTTCCCTTGCTCATTTCCAAAGTATCGCCCATTTGGATACCGTTGTGAAAAGCACCCAAAATCACCTCGCTAGTTTTGCCGAAAGCGATCGCACCGGTAGCATCAATTCCAATTGCGCCCAAATCCCGTTGGCGATCGTCAGCTTCAGCAAAAGAACGCTCAAAAGCAGCTTTCAAACTCAAACCATCTGTCACCCGAATCACAATTCGCGCCGCCAAACACTCGTCCATAATGTGTTCGCCAATCCCCGTACAGCTTACCGCCGCATTTCGGGTCGCGTAATTTCCCGCCGGCATCGCCGAGTCGCTAACCCGCCCGATGCGCTCAAAACCCTTGCCACCAGTCGAAGTCCCAGCAGCCAAGCGTCCCTGGACATCCAAAGCTACGACTCCGATCGTACCCATACCCGCCGGTTCGGCCACCACGTCAGCCATTGCTTTGCTAAAATTGCCCTGGCGTTCCTGCATCCACTCGTGCAAGCGCAAATCCGTCATCGGATCGTAAATCGGCAATTGAAGTTCTCGCAGCAATTCCGCCGAACCAAAATCAGAAAGTACCCGATCGTCCGAATTCTGCAAAAATTTAGCAAGTTCGATCGGGTTTTGAACGCGAGAAACATTAATCGCCCCGCTGAAACGCTGCATCAAACCGTCCATCAGCGAAGCACTCATCCGAATTTGACCGTCCGACTGCACCACAGAACCCGTACCGGCATTGAATCGCGGGTCATCTTCCAGCAATTGGCAGCCCCTGACCACTGCATCTACGGCACTTGCACCGTTTTTCAGCAGCGGATAAACTTCTTCCAAAACATCGTAAAGCGATTTCCGCACCGCCTCAATTCCGCCTTTACTGTGTAGAGAACTGCCGGCACCGCCGTGAATAACTAGCTTTGGTTTTATTTGTTGCGATGCCATAATTTATAACCTAATAACCTAAAATTTTTCCTTTGCAATCTTACCTCGATCGAGCAACTTGCCCTCAATTCTTAATCTCGATCGCCCGAACGGCGGCGGCGACAGCGTTCGGAGCAGTATTTAACCTCATCCCAGCAGTCCGCCCATTTTTTGCGCCAAGTAAAAGGTCGATCGCACACCGGGCAATTTTTTGTCGGTAAATCGGATTTCGATCGCTGCTTTGCCATGCTAATTTTGACAGTACATTACTGACTTAGATATTGTATTATTCTGATTGTGAACAGGCAAGATGCCTGTTCCACTCATAGTTAAATTTGATTGTGGAACAGGCATCTTGCAATTGTGAACAGGCAAGATGCCTGTTCCACTCATAGTTAAATTTGATTGTGGAACAGGCCGCAAAGCCTGTTGCTGAAGAAACAACCCAATTTCAGCTAAAAATCTCCCCAATTAAAAATGCTCGAAACGGCCGACACCAACATCCGAATAGTCTTAGTCGAACCCGCAGGCCCATTGAATGTCGGTTCTGTGGCCCGCGTCATGAAAAATATGGGTTTGCACCAATTAATTTTGGTAAATCCCCAGTGCGATTATTTGGGCGAAGAGGCCCGACTGATGGCTGTTCGCGCCGCCGACATCCTGGAAACTGCGAAAGTAGTCGAGAGTTTGCCGTCGGCTTTGGCTGGGTGTGTCAGATCGATCGCCACTACAGGCGATGATTGTCGATCGTTGCCCGCACAACTAGAAGATCCCGCAAACGCCTTGCCTTGGCTCCTAGAAGCCCCCAGCGCTCTTATTTTCGGCCGAGAAGACTGCGGCTTGACCAATGCCGAATTAAACCGCGCTCAGCGACTGATCCGCATTCCCTCCAGCGATGCCTACACTTCCCTAAATCTCGCCCAAGCAGTCGCCATCTGCTGTTACGAATTATACAAGTCAGTTGTCAGTTGTCAGTTGTCAGTTGTCAGCAGGCAGGAGGAATCGGCTCCCTTGGAAAATTTAGAGGGATATTACCAGCAATTAGAAACGCTGCTGCTCAAAATTGGATATTTGCAGCAGCACACAGCAGCAAGTCGGATGGAAAAATTTCGCCGTTTGTACAACAGGGCATATCCGACAGTGGATGAAGTCGCTATGCTGAGGGGGGTGCTGCGCCAAACAGAATGGGCAATAAAAAGTTACCCGCGAGAGACAGTTTCTGATACTCTAGATGGGGCGTTGCCAGAAAATCCAACGAATAGCTAGGGGAAATGCTGATAATTTGCGATGTGAGATTGAGGATTTTTGGCGCTAGAACTTGACTTACCCACTTGTCACCTTCACAACCGGGTTTCTTGACTAAAAACCTAAGCTTTGGGGTAATTTCCCGGCAAGAAACCGGGTTTCTGATAGCGTGCAGCGTCTGGGGTAAATCTAAAATCTAGAATCTAAAATCTAAAATTGATTGGCTGGCAAGCTGAAAAATCTTAAACTTGTAATTTACAGTAGTGATGAAGGAGTAAGACGTGGCAGAGCGGTTTCCCAAAGGATCGATACTATCGGTGATATCCTCGATATCCTCTCCCAACTCCGGCTCAAAGCAGCCTAAGTCCGGCAAAGCAAGTCAGTCTGGCAACTCCGGCCGCCGCCGCCCTCCCCAACCGCAAAACGGCAACCCGGAAATTCGATCGCCAGAACCTGCGACTTTGCCACCGCAACCAAGCCGCGGCAGCACAATTAGACCCAATTCTCCCTCACCTTCGGAAGAATTTACTGCACAAGACTTTTTATCCGATCCCAGATCGGCAATTAATCCCAGAAAACCCAGAACCACCAGCAAAACTCCCCAGTCGAAGAGTCGCCAACCGCGCAAAAAAGGTCTCGCTGCTGTCGATATGTTCGAGTTTCCAGACCCGAATCTGGAACGGGAAAATCTGAGTTCGATCGCCAGCAATCCCGCCAGCCCGCTCCGAACTGCCGCTCCCCCTCCCACCCGTGGAAGTCGCCCCATTCCCCCCCCAGCGCGCATTCCGGACACGGAAATGCCCCCAAATGCCAAAAAAGCCCCCGTGCCTAAACCGCGCCCGCAAGCGAGCCAGAGACCGGGCAAACGACCAGCACCTGCGAACGTGCCGCCGTTGGTTTACGCTACTCGCTTGCTGATTTTGGGAGTTGGGATAGCGGTGATTTGCGGTACCCTGCTGTCGGTGGTAAATGCCGTGAGCCGATCGAGTGTAGCGGCAGAAGAACAAACCGCCCCAGGGCAGCCAAACCCAGCCGAAAGCGCATCTGCGGCACCCGCAGCCCCAGAAGCGCTGCAACTGAATCAAGAATTAGGAGCTTTGAAAACCCAAGTTCAGGTTTTAGCCACAGAAAATCCTACTTTGACAGCCGGAATATTTCTAGTTGATTTAGATACAGGAAGCTACCTAAATTTTAACGGCGATGCTGCTTTTGCTTCGGCTAGCACGATTAAACTACCAATTTTAGTAGCTTTTTTCCAAGCAGTAGATGAAGGCAAAGTGCAGTTAGATCAGATGTTGACGCTGCGTCCGGAACACATTGCGGGCGGTTCTGGGGAGATGCAAGACGACGCTCCGGGTAAGAAATATTCGGCTTTGGAAGTTGCGAAAAAGATGATTGTTGTCAGCGACAATACGGCAACAAATATGATGATTGAGTTGTTGGGAGGTGCTGAGGTTTTGAATCAGCATTTTGCAAACTGGGGTTTGAGTACCACGGTTCTGCGGAATAATTTGCCGGATTTGGAGGGAACTAATACTACCAGTCCGAAGGATTTGATTAATATCATCGCCCAGGTCGATCGCGGAAATTTGGTTTCGGTCAAGTCGCGCGATCGTATTTTTCAAATCATGCGCCAAACTCAAAACGATTCTTTGCTGCCGAAAGGTTTGGGCGAAGGTTCAGTTATTGCTCACAAAACTGGCAATATTAATACAATGCTAGCGGATGCCGGGATGGTGGATTTGCCGAACGGCAAGCGTTATTTGGTGGCGGTGATGGTGAAGCATCCGCCGGAAACCGAGAAGCCGGCTCAAACATTGATTCGGGATATTTCTCGGATGAGTTACCGCTATTTGAACGACGGGGAAACGCCAGCCGATTCAAACGTGAAAATTCAAAAATAAATCGATGATTGATTTCAGGTTCGATGGATTGGTTATTATATATTCCAGACGGCTTGGCGGCGGGTAAGACTTGCAATAGTCCAATCCGGCAACAATTTCAGTAAAAAACCCGCCGCAATGAGGTGACTGAATTTGATTGGGGTCAAAAATTCGAGGCCGCTCAAACAATTTTTGGCTGTTCCGGGTCTTTTAGCGCATCTCCTGTAGAGTTTACAAACTATAAATCAGCTTGTATTATGAAACTAAACATCCGACTTGCTTGTTTGCTAGCGCTCTCAACTTTAGGTGTTGGAATCTTCCCCGCGTTGAGCAATCCCGTTGGTTCTCCTCAAACTCAACTCAACGAAATTACTGTTATTTCCAACAATATCGAACTCAATCGGGCGAAAAACTTAGCCCGTCAAGCAGCAGAAATTGCTAATGGAGGTTTGGGGCAGTATCGAGCCGAAGCTGCGATGCACGGTGTTTCGGCCCAATCGCCTTTTGTAGACAATGGCAATGGTACTTGGACATTTACTTTTAAAGGTTACAGACCCGGTTCGTCGGTCTATACGGTAGAGACGGTTGTTACTGTTTCCCAAGAGGGGAGGGTAACAGTCGATTACAACGGGCCAATTCGCAACTCAAACCCACTTTAACAACGCTTTGGACAGTCTCGATCGCCAATTGTAGCATGATTTTGGGCGATCGTCTCGTGCAAGCTGCGCTAACAGGCGATCGAACTGTCAACGAACTATCAAGAGTTGTAGCCTGCACTATACAAACTGTTCCAACTATTCCTGCCCGCAAAAAATCCGTGTAACAAACAAGCTGTTCTGCATTGAGATTTAATAGCAGTTTTCCAAATTCATAAAACTGGATCAAATCTCCCCGCTATTACCTCACGATTAATTCCCCATTCTTCATTCTCAAAGGCTAGGAAATACAGATTGAGCATTGCTAGAGTCTTGTGACCGAAAGCATCCAGGATACAAGCCCCCGGATTCATTCCTTCACACACTCAGGACCCAGAAATAAAAAACCTGTATCCGATAAAGGAGCCCCCGAATTTATTCCTGGGGTGAATGCTTCAATTCTTTAATCTAAAATCTAAAATCTAAAATCTAAAATCGATTGACCTCTATTTATAGTGATTCAAAAGAGGCGGTGAAACCATCTAAGGTCAAGCACTCTTCCATAAACTCTTCTACGTCATTGACGTTTTCCAGTTGATATTCCATGATGCGTTGACCATCGGCTTTCATCTTTTTGGAAGCAAGAGGAGTAGCCGGATACTTGGCAGCAATCGCTTTGAAAGCTTTGGAATGGATATCCCAGCTTGCTGCAGAACATTTAATGATTAAAAGCCACACGATCGAATTCCTCCTACGGTTTGGTTTACTAACTAATAGTCTAGAGTGAAGCTTACCTCGACAGTGCCGATAAATCCAGGTTTTCTGTTGTTTGGAAAAAAGCTAAAAGCCGAGTCACTATGCGAGCGACACCACCCTTAACATTAGACTCAACATTCAAAGGCATCACCGGATCGTGTAGTGATAAGCGTAACAGAAACCAGCCGGATTCGCTAGCTGACGTGCAGGAAATTCGCAGACCTTCATAGTTTTTCGGAACGATTTTCCAGTCTGCTTGCATTGACACAAATTGTTGCAGTTGTTCGAGAACCCGATCGCCGTGCGCTTTGAAATCATCTACACCAATTTTAATCCGAAATTCTGCACTTTCTTCCGGTTCTTTCAAATTCGCAATTAAATCCGGCAAAGATTGATTGACCAGCTTTGATTTAGCCAACTCAATCAATAATTTACTGACCAAGTAAGCGCCATCATCTAGAAAGTAATTTTCTTTTAAAGCTGCATGGCCCGAGGTTTCAATGGCTAGCCATGATTCCAGTCCGGCTTCATTGAGGCGAATCGACTCGTCAATCACATTTTTGTAGCCGCGTTTAAAGCGGTGGTGAATTCCTTTTAAATCCTGTTCGATGAATTGCGTTAAGCCATCGGAGGTGATAGAATCGGTGACAATGGTAGAGCCAGGGTGCTCTTGTAATACGATCGCAGAAATCAAAGCAATTAAGCGATTGCGATTAAGTTCATTGCCGACTCCATCCACTGCTGCACTGCGATCGACATCGGTATCAAAAATAATCCCAAAATCAGCTTGATGTTCAATTACCGCTTGACAAATTGACTGCATTGCCTGTTTATCTTCGGGATTGGGCACATGATTGGGGAAAGTGCCATCGGGTTCTAAAAACTGACTCCCTGTGGTGTCTGCACCTAAAGGTTTTAAAACGCGATCGACATAAAATCCGCCAGCACCATTCCCCGCATCCACAACAATTTTTAACCCTGTCAGAGGCTGCTCAAAGTTATCGGGATGATTGACTGCTTCCCGAATTTTTGTGACAAATTGGTGAGCGTAAACTGAGATAAAATCATTTTTGATAATTTTACCGGGCGCTGCCGCTGACTGAAATTCATTGGTAGCAGCTAGTGTTAATATATCGGTAATATCTTGTTTTTGTAAGCCACCTTTGGCGGTGAAAAACTTTAAGCCGTTGCGATTGAATGGCAAATGGCTAGCAGTGAGCATAATCGCGCCGTCGCAATCAAAACCAGGGGTTATGGTACTCATAAACATGGCGGGGGTTGAAGCCATTTCAAAATCGTAAACTGTTGAACCAACTGAGGCGATCCCGTCCGTGACTGATTGCATTAAGGTTGGCCCTGATAGGCGGCTGTCACGCCCGATCGCGATCGTTAATTCTGCGGCGGGTTTGTTGACTTTTTGCACCAGCCAACTGACAAAGGATTTACCTAAGATTGTGGCAATTTCCGGCGTTAGGTTGACTTTTTCGCCGGGAACTCCTTCGAGGGCGATCCCGCGAATATCCGAGCCATTTTGAAGTTTTGTCCAGTTGAAGTTTTGCATGATAGTTGATGGTAATTAGAAGGTAGAAAGTAAAGAGACACCGGCAGTTGAAACCGATACAAACAACGTTCGCCTAAGCTTACCAGGCTTCGCCCGCGCGGACTAATAAATCAAGACGGTAGAAATCTCGGATTCGCTATTATGGGTTATGGTGATAGAGTTTTTGAATCCAATTATCTGAAATTTTGCCCCATCACCGCTGAGATTGAGTTCTCATTCCTCAGTCGCGTTCAACGCTGTAAATTGCCTGCAATCGGAACTCACCGTGACCGGGAACTTCGACAGTATCTGTAGCCGCATTTGTCGTTTCTACGCAGAGAAAGTGCTGGTAATCTGCATCATCAAGGTCGGCCATGTTTGCAGAAATTGTCACCCAGGGATTCCACACTACGGTGGATTTGCTACCAGATGATTTAATGCGAATCCGACGATTGAGGGCGCTATCGTCAATGACTAATTCATTGGAGACATCGAGATAAATGCGATCGACTTCACCTGTTACTACTACTGGACCTCCTTGAGTTTTTTCTACACCACCATCAACTTTATCAAGATACTGGCTATTTTCTAAACCCAAAACCTGCACGCGGTTGATATCGCCGACTTGGAAATAGGTGTGCAAAGCTTGCGTGAGGGGAAAGGCTTTGTCACCTAGATTGCGCGTGATTAATTCTACAGTGAGGCTGGTACCGATCGTAATTGCGATCGCCAGTTCAAAGGTTTGGGGCCAAATTGCTCTTGTTTCATCGGTATCTTTGAGCCCTAGAGTGACTTTGGTTGCGCCGTCTGGGGTTGTGGCGGTGTTGACGACATTCCAGAGGCGATTCCGCACAAACCCATGACTGGGACGCCCCAAGGCTTCGGGATCTGGGCCAAACCAGGGCCAACAGATGGGTATACCGCCTTTGATGGCTTTACCTTCGGCGTAGTAGGCTTTTTCGCTGACGAACATCAAGTCTGCGGTTTCGGTGGCTGGTTGGAAGGAGAGCACTTGGCCGGCATACACAGAAATTAAAGCTTTGGCTTGGCCGTTGTCGATGTGAATCATCGGGAAACCGCCGTTTCCGGTGGCGAAGGTGAGGTGGCCGGCAATGCCGTAGTCTGTGTTTAATTGGTCAATACTCATGCTGTTTGCCTGGTTAATTGCTTCACAATTATCCGATATTATGGTGGCTAGATTTTTTTGTATAGTTGAGTTTGACCTGGGAGGGTGCGATCGGTTAACACAGTGGTGATGTGGAGAATGATGTGTGTTGCGTGCGATCGAACTTCCGTTCCGACTCTTGAATTAGCACATGATTAATGCTAGCTTCACGTCTTCACATCAATCGATTTTATGCAATTTGTTACTGTTGATTACCGTAGATGCCATACCAGTAGCCCGAATCATTGACTTTCAAAATCTACCCAGATAATACGATTAAGCAAAGCGCTAAAAGGTTGTTGATTTAAGTGCAAACAAGAGCTTTGAAACTCAGGTAATTATTTTCCATTCTGAGGTCTTCGTTTATTTCTTACCAATGGATGCCTTAGCCAGCGCCGCATACTTGCTACTTCTGCCGCTGTACGGGTGTCGCATTCTGCGATCGGGGATACGAAAGTAGAGGTACGGTCATGGTTTGCCCATCTATCAAATCGAGGCTAATTGTGTCTTTGGTAAAATTGAGTTGCTTAAGTCTCTCATCCGTTTGAATTGCCCAAATACTGATACCAAGCCTGAATAAAATTTGCTAATTTTCTTTTACTATCGAGTGTAATTTCCCAAGTTTTTGGATCGTGAATCCAATTTCAATCCCTGATAGGGAGTTAGGTTAATTGCGGCATGGGCAAAAGAAGTGGCCTTCAAGCGCTACCAAGTGTTTCAATCCCTGATAGGGAGTTAGGTTAATTGCGGCGCAGGTTGGCTAGATTTCGACGAATCCCAACTAATTGAGTAGTTTCAATCCCTGATAGGGAGTTAGGTTAATTGCAGCGTGAGCTTAGAGGAATTGGATAGATTAATTGATGGCTTAAGTTTCAATCCCTGATAGGGAGTTAGGTTAATTGCGGCCCGTCCCTTTCTGCTTGGCTTTTGGCGATTTTTCCCGTTTCAATCCCTGATAGGGATTTAGGTTAATTGCGGCACGAGCTTCAATGGCGGTACGTGGTTTACTTCGATCGGGTTTCAATCCCTGATAGGGATTTAGGTTAATTGCGGCTCGGCTCAAGGCTAACAACTCGGCAATAATTGCCCAGAAAGTTTCAATCCCTGATAGGGATTTAGGTTAATTGCGGCTGAAAGGGGGAGCCAGCCAGAGGGTAAGCCCTGAGATTGTTTCAATCCCTGATAGGGATTTAGGTTAATTGCGGCCTAAAATTTCTCGGTGGATCGCGATTAGAGATTTGGCGTTTCAATCCCTGATAGGGATTTAGGTTAATTGCGGCTCAAAAATTTGGGACAGAAAATCTTTGGCTAGTTTTTGCAGTTTCAATCCCTGATAGGGATTTAGGTTAATTGCGGCCGCTCAACAATTTGAACGAGATAAAAAGATTGATAAGTTTCAATCCCTGATAGGGATTTAGGTTAATTGCGGCGAGAACCATCAAGAAGAATCTGTCAAGCGAGCTGCAAAGTTTCAATCCCTGATAGGGATTTAGGTTAATTGCGGCTCGAAATGGGAAATCGCTTAGAACGTATTTTACCAATAGCCGGTTTCAATCCCTGATAGGGATTTAGGTTAATTGCGGCACAAACATCGCGGATATTGGCCGGTTAAAGTCAAAATTAAAGTTTCAATCCCTGATAGGGATTTAGGTTAATTGCGGCGCATAAGATTTTTTGTAGTAATAGCAACTAAAGCATCGTTTCAATCCCTGATAGGGATTTAGGTTAATTGCGGCAGGCTTTACCTGTAAGAATCACTATTACGATAGGGAAATAGTTTCAATCCCTGATAGGGATTTAGGTTAATTGCGGCTTTTGGCGTTCGAGTTCGATCGCCGCTTGCTGACGGGTTTCAATCCCTGATAGGGATTTAGGTTAATTGCGGCAATATCTTCTGCGTAAGGATCTTGCTGCTGTTCGTTTCAATCCCTGATAGGGATTTAGGTTAATTGCGGCAGTCGCCGCTACCTTTTTTAAAAAATAAAATTATTTCTCGAGTTTCAATCCCTGATAGGGATTTAGGTTAATTGCGGCGAGAACGCAGTGGCAGTCAGTGGTACTGCTATTTAGCTGTTTCAATCCCTGATAGGGATTTAGGTTAATTGCGGCAATACTGAAGAAAGATCAATAGCTTTAGCATTGGTCGTTTCAATCCCTGATAGGGATTTAGGTTAATTGCGGCGGGATGATTGGGGCGCACCTCACCAGCAAAGCAGTCAGTTTCAATCCCTGATAGGGATTTAGGTTAATTGCGGCATACAATGCGATCGGCTACTTGGCAGCATTCCGAAGTTTCAATCCCTGATAGGGATTTAGGTTAATTGCGGCTTGCTGGGGCGAAAATTGAAGTAGGCATCGCACCAGTTTCAATCCCTGATAGGGATTTAGGTTAATTGCGGCTAAGTTTTTGGGGGTTTGTAAGGTCTTACTAATGTTTCAATCCCTGATAGGGATTTAGGTTAATTGCGGCCCGCCTATATTAATCCCTGCCTCAGCACCTTTTATTGATATTTGTTTCAATCCCTGATAGGGATTTAGGTTAATTGCGGCTAGGCTTATCCGACTGGTGATGCTGGGTAAGGTGGGTTTCAATCCCTGATAGGGATTTAGGTTAATTGCGGCTCTAATTATGTACCTTATTATCGATTACAACAGTTGTTTCAATCCCTGATAGGGATTTAGGTTAATTGCGGCCGCGATCGCCTCGGCTTGATTTAAGAATCCTTGCGCGGCAACATTCAAGTTTCAATCCCTGATAGGGATTTAGGTTAATTGCGGCAAAGACTTGACGGGCTTATCACGCGCCGTCAGGCTAAAGTTTCAATCCCTGATAGGGATTTAGGTTAATTGCGGCAACAGAATCACCCAAAAAAATAGCAGCTTCATCAAATAAGTTTCAATCCCTGATAGGGATTTAGGTTAATTGCGGCTCATCCTTGGATGCCTATAAACTATTAAGTGTAATCCACAAAGTTTCAATCCCTGATAGGGATTTAGGTTAATTGCGGCGCAGCCATTTTGTCATTTTACTGGCGCACTGTTCTGTTTCAATCCCTGATAGGGATTTAGGTTAATTGCGGCTCAGAGCTGTAAATTATTAGTAATAATTTCACTAGCTCCGAGTTTCAATCCCTGATAGGGATTTAGGTTAATTGCGGCGTATATCTTTTCTGAACTCTTCAAATTTAGCGCCGTTTCAATCCCTGATAGGGATTTAGGTTAATTGCGGCGTTAAAGGGACTTGGAAATGGCTGGGTACTGCGATGTTTCAATCCCTGATAGGGATTTAGGTTAATTGCGGCTAAAGTAGTTTTAGAAGATCCTAGATTGTATAAAGTTTCAATCCCTGATAGGGATTTAGGTTAATTGCGGCTTGGGATCGAACAAAATGTAAGATTGAGCTAAAGTGTTTCAATCCCTGATAGGGATTTAGGTTAATTGCGGCTTAAGGGACGAAGGTGTGAGGATGGGAATTTCAGTTTCAATCCCTGATAGGGATTTAGGTTAATTGCGGCATGGCGGCACCTGCTTTAGTGGTGTGCGATCCGGGCTGTTTCAATCCCTGATAGGGATTTAGGTTAATTGCGGCTCTATCGACTTAACCCCTGTCCGCACGTTATTTCGCGCCCACTTTCTGGTTTCAATCCCTGATAGGGATTTAGGTTAATTGCGGCTCGATGGTTCGATTTCGGAACTTTGCCCGCCACTCCTGTTTCAATCCCTGATAGGGATTTAGGTTAA
This sequence comes from Microcoleus sp. F4-D5, assembly GCF_036704885.1. Classification (NCBI taxonomy): domain Bacteria; kingdom Bacillati; phylum Cyanobacteriota; class Cyanophyceae; order Oscillatoriales; family Microcoleaceae; genus Microcoleus; species Microcoleus sp. F4-D5. The sequence continues at coordinate 115,806 of NZ_JAUBSX010000010.1, forward strand.
TTGCGGCTGAGTTGCCGCCCTTGTTCGGTAGTGAGTAAGAATTTAACGTTTCAATCCCTGATAGGGATTTAGGTTAATTGCGGCTGCGGAAAAAGAGGCATGGACGTGGCCAGAGGGTAAGTTTCAATCCCTGATAGGGATTTAGGTTAATTGCGGCTAGCGAGCCGCATTTCGTTGCGCGTTGCCAAGTTTTTCTCGGTTTCAATCCCTGATAGGGATTTAGGTTAATTGCGGCTCAATGCGCTGGGACGCAGCGTAGAAGAAAATGCCTGTGGAGTTTCAATCCCTGATAGGGATTTAGGTTAATTGCGGCCAATTATCTCTGAATACATCATTCCTGCTGATGCGTTTCAATCCCTGATAGGGATTTAGGTTAATTGCGGCTTGCCCTAACAGGAACTGCCGCTTATTTCAGCGGGTTTCCGTTTCAATCCCTGATAGGGATTTAGGTTAATTGCGGCCAATAAATAAAAATCTCACCGAACTGTTTGGTGCTGGCGCGTTTCAATCCCTGATAGGGATTTAGGTTAATTGCGGCTGGAGTTAATTCGAGGCGAACAAAAAGATGTCAACTGGGTTTCAATCCCTGATAGGGATTTAGGTTAATTGCGGCGAGTTACGATCGGCTGATGGGTATATCAACGCCACAAGTTTCAATCCCTGATAGGGATTTAGGTTAATTGCGGCAAATAAGAATAAATAGCATTTTCTTTGCCTCTGATGTTTCAATCCCTGATAGGGATTTAGGTTAATTGCGGCTGACTTCGATAAATGGTGGGATGACTATTCCAAAGTTTCAATCCCTGATAGGGATTTAGGTTAATTGCGGCCCGCCTGGCAGTCGCGAGAGCGATCGCTGGCAAAAATTTCGTTTCAATCCCTGATAGGGATTTAGGTTAATTGCGGCCTGGCATCCAAGCGAGAGCGAGTGGGGCTACTTGGTTAATTGGTTTCAATCCCTGATAGGGATTTAGGTTAATTGCGGCTAGATTGTATGTAAGTAGAAAATGCGCTTGCGTAAGTAGGTTTCAATCCCTGATAGGGATTTAGGTTAATTGCGGCGGAAAGAGTACGCTTTATCCTGCGACTGCCAACTGTTTCAATCCCTGATAGGGATTTAGGTTAATTGCGGCGAAGGGGATTATCCTCCCATCGGACTAATCCCGGACGGGGAATTAAAGTTTCAATCCCTGATAGGGATTTAGGTTAATTGCGGCTAATGATCGTGTTCGGCCCGACATTTATCGCCGCAGGTTTCAATCCCTGATAGGGATTTAGGTTAATTGCGGCGATAGAGCTTGCTATTTAAAATCCCCAGCTTCATGCACGTTTCAATCCCTGATAGGGATTTAGGTTAATTGCGGCCGATCGCGCTGGTTCCATTAGTTTACTTTTCTAAGTTTCAATCCCTGATAGGGATTTAGGTTAATTGCGGCATCCCCATTCCATACCCAAATCGAGCAAAGCTTTTGTTTCAATCCCTGATAGGGATTTAGGTTAATTGCGGCTTAATGAATTTCTCGGCGTGGTTGTCTTTCCAGGTACGTCGAGTGTTTCAATCCCTGATAGGGATTTAGGTTAATTGCGGCAATAGTGTTGGCGTCGCTAAAAAATCGAATGAGGGGGTTTCAATCCCTGATAGGGATTTAGGTTAATTGCGGCTCGCAGCAGCAAAGACAGCAGGAAGCCGAGCTCATTCTGTTTCAATCCCTGATAGGGATTTAGGTTAATTGCGGCATGATCTATCGAATAGAAGTAGTAGTAGAGAGTGAACTACTTGTTTCAATCCCTGATAGGGATTTAGGTTAATTGCGGCAAGACTTTTTTGTGGAGGAAGAGATAGAAGGTTACGGGTTTCAATCCCTGATAGGGATTTAGGTTAATTGCGGCCTATTACTCTACTCAGGAATACTTTAATCAGTAGAGTTTTTGTTTCAATCCCTGATAGGGATTTAGGTTAATTGCGGCTTTAGTTAATCTATCTCCATAAACTAATATGTTAATAGCATGGTTTCAATCCCTGATAGGGATTTAGGTTAATTGCGGCTAGACTTGTCAAAACAAATTCCTCTAACCGTTGACCTGTCTAGTTTCAATCCCTGATAGGGATTTAGGTTAATTGCGGCAATTGGTTCGCTGGGTAAATCATTCCCTGGTGCAGCTTCGTTTCAATCCCTGATAGGGATTTAGGTTAATTGCGGCTCAAGGGGGGCGCGCAATCCTACACGCGCAACTGTCGTTTCAATCCCTGATAGGGATTTAGGTTAATTGCGGCGGGATAAGCTTTGCAATCCCATTTGGAAACACAGGAAAAGTTTCAATCCCTGATAGGGATTTAGGTTAATTGCGGCCATATCTGGCAGTACCGATCGCCCGTTACCCAAGCCGTTTCAATCCCTGATAGGGATTTAGGTTAATTGCGGCTGAACTTCTTGGTGCAGGCGCAACTCAAACTATCGTTTCAATCCCTGATAGGGATTTAGGTTAATTGCGGCCTCGGTTTCTTTGAGCAGTTCCATCTCTGCATATGCGTTTCAATCCCTGATAGGGATTTAGGTTAATTGCGGCCCAGAATTGATATTTCTGGCGCTTATGTACAAACCTCTGTTTCAATCCCTGATAGGGATTTAGGTTAATTGCGGCTCCAATTTCTTGGCGGACTCTGTTTTTAGCCCTGGTTTCAATCCCTGATAGGGATTTAGGTTAATTGCGGCTAGGCGCTGGCATATTTCTACTAATAGCTAATTGTTGTTTCAATCCCTGATAGGGATTTAGGTTAATTGCGGCTTAAAATCCGGCTGGCGCTGTCTGGCGCGTCGGGTTCGGGAAAGTTTCAATCCCTGATAGGGATTTAGGTTAATTGCGGCACCTGTCTGTTATTAGGTTTTAATTCCGTCTTGAGTTTCAATCCCTGATAGGGATTTAGGTTAATTGCGGCTTCCGCTCTGTCTACAATCAATTACCGCAAGCTGTGGCTCAGTTTCAATCCCTGATAGGGATTTAGGTTAATTGCGGCGTTGCCAGATTTCTTGAGGTTGACAAATTCCCCGTAAAGTTTCAATCCCTGATAGGGATTTAGGTTAATTGCGGCCGCCCGTGTCAGAAGCCTTACAGTATTTAGTTTTCAAGGTACTGTTCCGTGAACCATCCATAAAATATCATTTCAGCCACCGCCTTGTCAAGAGACACAAACTACAACAACCATGAAACCCATACTCAGCAAGACTTCCAACGTTTCCGTGAATCGATTTTTCAAGCAGAGAGGCTCAAACCCTTGCCCCACCAGCCATACAGCCGAAAGATTTGACCCCCTCAAAAAAACACCTACCCATTCACGGAAATTCCACGAACCGGAAAGCGATTAAACACTCGCGACTGCTAACTCTTCCGCCGCCTCTTTCTCGTTCATCTCGTCGAGTTTCTGCCAAACTTGCTGCATCAATTCATCCAACCCAACTCCACTCACGGCGGAAATCAACAAAATCGGAACACCGCTGATTTCTTTAAGTCGGCTGATTAAATTACCGATTTCTTCGCTTTCGAGATCGATCGCATCTACCTTATTAAAAGCCAAAATCTGCGGTTTATCGGCTAAACCACGCCTGTAAGCCTTCAATTCTTCCTGAATAGTGACATAATTGGCGATCGGATCTTCATCCGTAATATCAATCAAGTGCAGCAGCAATCGAGTCCGCTCAATGTGCCGCAAAAACTCGTAACCCAAACCCGCACCCTCGTGTGCTCCTTCAATCAATCCCGGAATATCTGCAAACACCGTACCGTCGCCAGTCGGTTTTCTGACTACGCCCAAATTCGGGACTAAAGTTGTAAACGGATAATCAGCTATTTTAGGCCGAGCAGCAGACAAAGCTGAAATTAAGGTGGATTTGCCAGCATTCGGCATCCCGAGAATTCCCACTTCAGCTAATAGCTTCAATTCCAAACGCAAAAATTTGTGTTCTCCTTCTTTTCCCGGCATCGCATAATCTGGAGCCCGGTTAGAATTGGTCAGAAAACACTTATTTCCCAAACCGCCTTTGCCGCCTTTTGCCACGCAAAAAGTCTGTCCGGGCGTTACTAAATCTGCTAAGATTGCCTGAGTTTCCGCGTCGTAAACAACTGTACCGCAGGGAACTTCGATCGTGCGATCGTCCCCAGAAGCCCCTGTCATATTCTTCGGCGCGCCGCGCTTCCCGTCTTCGGCTTTAAAAATCCGGTTGTACTGAAAATCTAGCAGCGTTTGCAGGCTTTCCACCGCTACCATAAACACAGAACCACCCCTCCCGCCGGTGCCGCCGCTGGGCCCGCCCGCCGGTACATACTTTTCTCTGCGAAAAGCTACCATACCGTCGCCGCCTTTGCCGGCTGCGACTTGAATATCTGCGCGATCGATAAATTGCATAATTTAGTCAGCAGTCAATACTCAGTTATCAGTTGTCAGTTGTCAGTTATCAGTTGTCATTAGTCATTCGTCAGTAGTTATTATGATACCAGATCCAAATACCGTCTTTCTCTTTTTGTTTAGTCCGGGTCGGCGGACGACAGCCAAGTTTAGTGGCGATTTACAGTTGCCGGAAAAATATAATTATACCAATACTAAAAAGTAGTGCAGAGCGAGAAATTGTACCCGAGCATCTGTATGGAAACGGCACTGCCGTCTCCGGCTCCTCAACCTGCGATTTTTAATAATTTGTATAAGCTTGAGGATATTACCACAGCTTTTATTGAATTAGTATTATCAAAGCAGATTTGATATTAGCAAGAATTACCCACAAAAACTGAATAAACCGGGTTTTTCTACTGGCTTTTTCTACTAGCGGGGATGGATGTAACGATGTTTTATCCTAGAAAAACCCGGTTTTTGCATTTTGGACTAATTAGTAGTCATTGGTTAATAGTGACAGTCATTAATCCCAGATTTCACAAGAATGACAACTGACAACTGACAACTGACAACTAACAATATATCGATACATCTTCCTTACATTCATCTGCCAAATAGCAGAGAGCTCGAAAGCGCATCCCCACCAACTGTTCGTAAAGCGGGTTAATCTTGCACATCGCCGGAATGTGCACGATTTTGCGTCCGAATAACACGACATCTCGCTCAAACGGACACTGCGGCGGAATCATTTTGCAGACAAAGTGTGCTACTCTCGGGTCGTGAACGTCCCAGGCGTCAAGCCAGTCTTTGACTGGTTGCAGGACATTTTTGTGGTGAGGTTGAGGTAGTCCAGATGAAAGCGGTGTTGCGGCGACGGGGGCGACATTCGCATCAAAGACTATTTGGCTGCTGGGCCCCTGCGGCTCGCACTTGCTGTCTTCGATGGTGTGTCGCAAAGCTTCTATCGCTTCTACATTCTGACCTAAAGCCGTGCAAAACTTGTAGATTACCTCGTCTTCCGAGAGCGAGTATGTACCGTCTGCCAAGGCTACCATTACTGCTGTCCTCAAAAAATCCTCGCCTTTGGCTGTGCTTTGCCCTAAAACAGCAGCTAGTTCCTCTGGGGCAATGGGTTCAAAAGCCTCCTCAAAAGATATCGGATGTAGTTCATCCTGAGTTAGATTCGCAATCATTGTTTGTTCGTCTTCGTCGAAGTTGCCGTCTGCCCAAGCAATTGTCAGCAATCCGCGCAGCCAAACAGTAATCTCTTCATTGGTGCAGGAAGATTTCGCGTTACTCATGAGCATTTCCAGTTGGATATACCAGTCAATTTGTTCGTTTACAGCGGGATAAATATTCCCCTCCCAATAATTTTTACTGCTTTTTTGTTCGCTCAATCTATTTGTTGAAGGTTGGTGCCTGAAGATTGCTCGAAACGCTTGTAGTGGACGTGTTAAAAGCATATTTTTGTCTCAGAAGCATCGCTAACTAGCGAGCTAATCTATTAGGTCATCCTTTTCCCCTAAAATGTCATCTATCTGGAGGAATAGGTTTGTTTGATTCATCTTAACTCTAGGTGCACCGATAGAGAGAGCGATCGAATTTTATTCAAGCCCGATTGCCCTGAGCAGCCCAATTTTTCGCAAGCAATCAAACGTTTGCAAGCGTTGGATCTAATCAGACACTGGGTTTCTCACCCAGGGGCGATCGAACTTCGCTCTCTTTACATCTTAATATATATTTTTGTAAATTTTTGTGTGCAGGCTGGGCAATATTAACACCGAGCCGGCTTTATGACTTGGAAAAAAAAAGAGCTGATGCAACTGTTACCGCCGTTCAAGGGTTGCAATTGCTGTGACCGTCTCTAAATGACCAAGAATTTCTTGATGGTACCCGCCACGTAATTTATCTCGCGCAAGTCAATCGAAAATCTAAAATCGAAAATCTAAAATCGAATGACTGATTTTTTTAACTGCGGCGGCACAAAATCCAGCGCAATTCCATTGGCGGGCGTCCGTTTGCCATTGGGAAGACATCTCGACCGGTGGCCCAACTGGGAAACCAGGGCGTCGGCGGCCAGGCTCCTTCTGGCAGGTGGCGGCGTTCGTACTCAAACACCAATTCGTCGGATATTTGGACTAGCGGCAACCCTTCCATTGCGGTGGCGAGTTCTTGGGGGGTAAATAAAGTAGACCAAGAGAGTTGGGCAACTTGTCGCACCAGGGCATCTGGCTGGTAGTCGCCTACGGTTAAAAACGTGCTGAACAGCAACAGGCCTCCGGGACACAGGGAATCGCACATTTTAGCCAGGAAAAGCCGTACTTGATCGCTGTCTCGAAAATGCGAGATAACTTCGGCGGCAACTGCCAACTGGTAGCGGGCAGGTTTCATCCGCATTAACGGGTCGAGCACATCGCCTTCAATAACTGTCACGGGAAGATGTTCGGCTGTTACTGCTGCTTTCAATTGTTCTGCAAAAGCTGGAGTTAGTTCGATCGCATCTACAGAATAGCCCAACCTCGCCAGCGGTAAGGTATTGCGGCCGGTACCAGCCCCCACGTCCAATATCCGCACTCGATCGGGTGTACCCAATTTAGCAGCCGTTGCCATCAATTTTGCGTCTGGATGAGAGCCGAAAAGCGGAGGTTCTCTGGTGTCTACCCAGCTTTTGTACTGTTCTCCCATTGTTGAGGTAGTAACAATCACTTTGCAAGCTAAACCGGTTTGCGGCGGCTGCACTGATTCGTATTGCAGGATCAGCAGCGATGCTGTGGAGGTGCGGTAGCCTTGTTCCAACTTGCCGGCTAAAAGCTTGCTGAGTTCGTCTCTGCGTTCTTCTGGCAGGGGTCTGTCGAGAGTGCGAAATAGCTGTTCTACCGCTTTGAGATAGTGGCTTAGCATTCCCGGTACACAGGGGAAAACTAATTCTCCGCGAGCGTTTATGCGAGTATTAATTTTGTAGAGGATAGCTTGCTGGAGAATGTCGGGATTTACTACCAGCGGTAGCTGTTCGGTTTGGTCGATCGTGCTTTCGGCGCCCATAAATTCCGCGAAGAAGTCATTAGTTATTAGTTATTAGTCATTAGTCATTAGTCATAGGGAAGTCTTTGGAGAGAGAGCTAACTGTACAATTTAAAAGTATAAAAAAGCCGATTTTAGATTTATTTGGTTTCGTTGCTTAGTGTTTTTAGATTGTAGAAAATCAGATTTTAGAGCTTTATTTTGCATAAAATTCCAATCTCAAATCTCACATCAACCAAGCCCAAAACCCGAGTAGGTCTGAAAATCGGAGTTAGTATCAAGGTAAGCTGTAGCGGATTTAAATTGTATGTTTCACGGCGAGGTGGAAAAAGCGTCAAATCCTCTCCCCTTTTCCCCCTCTCTCCTTCCCCCCGTCAGCCATAACAGGCAATTTATATGGGTAGCAACTTAAAGCGGGGCTTAGTTGCTGCCGGTAAAAGTCACTTCGGGGAACTTTGACTGAGCTTCAGTCATCGGGCGCCGTCTGCCTTCCTCTTGCCAGTAGTTGATTACTTCTGTAGCTTGGTTGAGGACTTCGACGCGATCGTTGTCAGCAATCCAATGTTTGGCTTCGAGTTCGTTTTTGAGTTCTTCCCACGCATCCTTGCGGGGCCAGAAAAAGTAAGCTGTCAGCGGGCTAGTTCCTTTGCCGACAACTTGGTCAACGGCGAGGGCAACATTCTCTTCTAGCCAGAGAACTTTTAAGATAAACTTGGACAAGCAAACCTCCAGGGTTCCGATCGAACTTGTTAAAAATTTCTACAATCGCTAAGCGTAGCACACTCTGTTCGATAATGAGTCATCGGCCGTCAAAAGTTTTGTGGCGCGGCTAGTTTGAGCGCTGCGATCGGGGCTGGGAACAGATAAAATTTGGGTTCTCACCCGCCCTAGGTACAAGGATAGTTAAGTTGTGAACAGAGTTATTTTAGTCTTCGACATTGACGGTGTGGTGCGGGATGTGTCCGGTTCCTACAGGCGGGCAATCGCGGATGCGGTGGAACATTTCACGGCGGGTGCTTTTCGCCCGAATTCTCTCGATATAGACTCTCTGAAGTCTGAGGGAGTGTGGAATAATGACTGGCAGGCATCTTTCGAGTTAGTTTGCCGTTATTTTGAGGGAATTGGGCGATCGAGAAACCAACTCGCTCTCAACTATGACGAATTAGTGGCTTTTTTCCAAAGCCGCTATCGCGGGCCCGATGAGAAAAATTGGACTGGTTACATTTGTACCGAACCGCTGTTGTTAAGTCCGGCTTACCTGGAAAATTTAACAGTTGAGGGCATTGTTTGGGGCTTTTTTAGCGGCGCGATGCGGGATGAAGCTGCTTATGTTTTGTCAGGGAAACTGAGTTTAAATTCCCCCGTGTTGGTGGCGATGGAAGATGCACCGGGAAAACCCGATCCGGCTGGACTTTTCGCGGCAATTGAACAGTTGGAAAACCTGCACGGTTTAGAAAAAAATTTGCCCGTAATTTACGCGGGAGATACTGTTGCCGATATCTACACGGTTGTGAATGCGCGGGAAGTGCAACCAAATCGGGTTTGGCTGGGGACGGGAATTTTGCCACCTCATGTTTTGGATGATTCTGAGCGCTGCGAAGCTTATGCTGCGGTGCTGAAAAATGCCGGTGCAGCAGCGGTTTTCAGGAATGTCGAAGAGTTGACTGCTGCGCGGATTCGAGAATTAGTTCAGTAGGCCAGTCATATCAATTCCGGTAACACTCCTGATGATGGGGAGTGGGGGAATGTGGAATTGCGCGACCTTGACTCGATCGTTCCCATCCCACCGGAAACGATATCAGTCTGTAGGCTACGCATTCTGCACCTTATTTTGTTGACAAAAAATGCCTGTAGGGTGCGCCTGGCGAACCGGATATTATTGACCAACAAATGTAAATTTGTTAAATAATTTGGCACCTTATCCTATTGACAAGTAAATGTAGTTTTGTTACATTTATTTGTCAATTTTTGCATCTTTGAGTTGACAATATCTGCTGCGGCGGCCTAGTACAGAGTAGAGGTCAAGTTGTAGGAGAATGCAACTATGTTAGTTTCGCGACCGAGTGATAAACAACCTACGCTGGAAGAAACTCGGCAACTAGAAAAGCTCCAAGTCCAAATCGAGCGAGCTGTCGCTGACGGCAAGATATCTAAACAAGAAATGGAAGACATCAAGAGAGCGATTTGGGCTGACGGAAAAGTTACTGTTGAAGAACTGCAACTTTACAGAATATTGGTGACAGATAGGATTGTTGCCGGAGAAGTTGAATACGAGTTTTGAGAAGAAAGAAGTTTGGCAACGAGCAGTGTACGGGATTGAACGGATGAATATTGAGGAAATAAAAACAAGGAAGAAGAGTTAGAATTGCGCTAGAATAGTTTATTTACTCCTATCTTCCGATGACATTTAGCAATTCTTTGGAGCATCCCTTTTAGGAATTATACCCCACAATCATCGGGATGCTCGCAAGTTTTCATTGGCGTTGTGAGATTATTGCAAGTGCAAGAATTTGTCTAATGCACTCACTGCAACTGGCGGCCAGCGCCTGGTACGGGCAACCCAATCGAGGTCTTTGTAGCGTGAATCGAGGCCGACTGCTGCTACCCAATTGCTCTCTGCTTCGCCCCGCTTTCCTGCTTCCCAAAGACATGCGCTGAGGGCGGCTCTCATGTCGGCAAATTGGGGGTATCTGCGGACGATGTTTTTCATGTTGCGAATTGCTTCTTTGGTTTGCCCGTTTTGATAAAGTGCGAGGGCGTGGTTGGCGCGGGCAAAGGCGTATTCGGGGGCTAATTCAAAGGCTTTACTGTAGTCGGCAATTGCTTGTTCCCATTTTCCTAAACCTGCTTCGGCGTTGCCTCGGTTGTTGTATGCGGCTGGATCTTTGGGGTCTAATTCTAGCACGTGATTGTAGTCGGCGATCGCTTCTTCCCAGCGTCCTAAACCTTCTAGGGCGGTGCCGCGGTTTAGGTAAGGATCGGGGGCGTCGGGTGCTAGTTCGATCGCTTTTTCGTAGTCGGAAATAGCGGCTTGCAGTTTGTTTTGGCTGACTCTAGAATTGCCTCGGTTGCTCCAAGCGGGGGCTTGTGAGGGAAATTTTTCAATGATTTGAGTCCAAAAAGTTTCAGCGGCGGGAAATTTGCCTTCATTTGTAGCTTCAAAAGCTTTTTGAACGAGTTCTCCCAATTCCTGTTGGGGATCGGCCATATCTGTTGGTTGTACTTGTGCTGCAGCGGGCGCGATATTTCCCAACCACACTAACCCGGTTACAATTAATACTGTAAAAAATGTGAAAAGTGAACGAATCATCTTTGTTGGCAGTTGAAACTTTATTTAGGAATGAGAATTAAATAAAATCCACTTTTCCTGTTTGTTGTGGGATGGGCGTCCCGCCCGTCCTTTTTGGGCGGGCGGGACGCCCATCCCACAAGAAAAAAGGGAAATTATTTAATTGACGATCCTTAAAGACATTATTAACCAAAATTTTAGGTATTAGTTCGATATGTTAGGACTACTTTTATGAAAAAACGCTTGCTAATTTTGGGCGGAACGGGGGATGCTGCTGAACTGGCGGCAAGAGCGTCTCAAATCGCTCAAATCGAGGTGATATCTTCGCTAGCAGGACGCACTCAGCAGCCTTTTACCCCCAAAACGGGTACGGTGCGAATTGGAGGGTTTGGTGGGGCGGCTGGGCTGGCAGAGTTTTTGCTCGATCGCCCGATCGACTTGTTAATTGATGCTACTCATCCGTTTGCGGCTCAGATTTCTGCCAATGCTGCTGTTGCTGCTGCTGAATGCAATGTGCCCTATTTGATGCTGGTGCGTCCAGCTTGGGAGAGGGTGGAGGGCGATCGCTGGATTGAAGTTGCCAGCCACTCGGAGGCTGCAAAAGCTTTATTAGGGCAGTCTCAGCGGGTGTTTCTCACCATTGGCAGGCAGGAATTGGCTGCGTTTGCTGGTTTGGATGCTATTTGGTTTTTGATGCGGGCGATCGATCCTCCGGCACTAAATACTCCTGTTCCTAACGGCAAATTGTTATTAGCAAGGGGGCCTTTTTCATTAGAAGACGAGCGGCAACTACTATTAGAATATCAGATTGATACAATTGTTAGCAAAAACAGCGGCGGCGGTGCTACTTATGCTAAAGTTGTTGCGGCTAGGGAACTCGGAATTCCGGTGGTGATGGTGCAGCGACCGCCGATTCCCGATGTTGAGCAAGTTGATAATGTTAACCAAGCGATCGCTTGGTTAATTAATCAGTTATTAGTTATGAGTTATTAGTTACATCCTTGGGGCGATCGGACTGTGCCAGCTCGCCTCAACTGAGGTTGTAGCAGCCAGACTGCAAAGATTCCTCTCCCCCAAGCGTCTATAACCAACTAAGCTACTATCAGCAGTTGGGGTTAAGGTCGCGGATCTGACGGGGTGACAACGCCTCTGTCTTTTTGAGAGCAATCAATTTAAACCCTTCTGAGTGCAAGGCTTGCCAGTTTTTTGTCACTCCGTCAGGAGAATTACTCTAATAACCCTACCCAATCAGGAGACTCAAATATATGCAATACAAAAACGGTATGCCAATTGCCATTATTGGCGCGGGAATATCAGGAATTACGACAGCCCAAATTCTCAAGAAAAATGGCTTCCAAGCAGTTGTTTTTGAGAAATCCGAAAAGATAGGCGGAGTATGGGCAGTTACATACGCAAACATACACCTGCAAAATATCAGGGAACAGTATCATTTATCAGATTTTCCTTGGCCATTCACGCCTGATTTACATCCCACGAGAGAACAAATCCTGAATTATTGGGGGCAAGCGGTCAACCATCTAAAGCTTGATGTGCGGTTAAATCATGAAGTTATCGAACTAAAAGAAACAGAAGAGGGCTGGCTATTAAGATATAAAAACCAGGAGGGGGTTCACGAAGAATTATTTGGATACGTTGTTATCTCAGTTGGACTCTTTACAGAAAGAAAGTATCAACCTGCATTACCAGGTATCGAAGATTTCGGCGGGAAAATCATCACTGAACGGGATGTCCACACGCTTGATATATTCGATAATCAACGAGTTGTAATCGTTGGCTTCGGAAAGAGCGCCTTAGACATGGCGACTTTGGCAGCAAAACAAGGCGCGCAAGTAAATCATGTATTTCGTACACCGCGCTGGCATGTGCCAGAATGGATTTTGGGCGTACATTGTACCTACGCATTATTCAGCCGTTTTGGAACAGTGATGGTCCCAAGTTGGGCATATCCAACCGCCATTGAACGTTTCCTGCACAATCGCCTTGGCTTCATTGTTTCCGGTTTTTGGGATTTGGTTGCATCCATCTTCCGCTTTCAAGTTCAGCGAAATGTTTCTGGAAAAAGCCAAGCTGCCCAGGGTCGCATCAAAGCTGTACAACCAGACCACAAACTATTGGCTGATTTAGGTTCAGCCACAGGGCTTGCGCCTGAGGATTACTATCCGTTTATTGCAGAAGGAAAAATCTCGCCCCACCGTGCAGAATTATCTGGTTTTTCGCCAGAAGCAGTAAAGTTGAAAAATGGTGGCGAGATTCCATGCGATTTAGTCGTTTTATCTTTGGGTTCGCAAACGCCGATTTTTCCATTTTTGCCTGATAAATATCGAAAAATGTTGGAAACCGAACCCGATGGCGTGCAGTTATATCGCCACTTGCTTCATCCTCGCATTCCTGGCATTGCCTTTGCCGGGTTCAATCATGGATTTCTGCACGTGCCAGCAGTCGAGATCGCTGCACAATGGCTGTGTGCTTACTTGCGCGGTGAACTTGAGTTACCTTCCAGCGAAAATATGGAAAAAAGTATTGAATATATCCGCCAGTGGAAACGCGCAAATATGCACTTTAAACCTTCGCGAGGCTGTGCAGTCAACACTCGCTTTCAACAATATATTGACATCATGCTTAAAGATCTGGGTGTTTCTCCTTATCGAAAATTGCCTAACATTTTCGCTGAGATATTCGGCAGATATCAACCATCAGATTATCTTGGCGTATGGGAAGAATATAATCAAAAACAGAAAAGTCGCTCTACTCCACTACACCCTCTTCCGTTGGATACATGATTGCTTGTAAAGCTTACGAGGGATCAATTGATGCGCGCTATTATGCTGCTCAGATCTTTGCTGCCCATTTCGCACTGATTGGAAAGGATATCCAAGCTTGGATAAATTTTTTTGCTGAAGATTCGACCTGATTGTTCGATCGCCCAAATATAAGTTTTTTACCAAAAACTTGAGTAAATTCTGAGCATAATTGCTGATTGACAAATGCTTCCCTAGCTTAAACTGTTACCTTAGCAATGGGCACTGCCTGGGGATACAAATCGCTCGGCTCTGCCTCCAATTCCAATCACCAATGCCCAATTCCCAATTCTCAATGCCAAATTACTTTGATTTTTTCTGACTATTCAAAGAGTTAAGATGATTGTTCATTTTTTGCAGGTATGTTTTTAAAACAGGATACTGTGAAGTTGCTAGCAGTGTATCTTTTTTCTGGCTGATAGTTGTTTCTAATGGCAAAACGCGATAGTTCGTTTTATTGTTCTGAGTATAGCGGTGTACCCAAGTCGGAATGGTTTTGATGCTGGTAATTTCTGTAGTTTTTTCTGGAAAGGTTTTGCGAATATTTACTTGCAAAATTACGCCTAGGTCTGTATAATTTTTCTGCTGACCGGAAATGAAGTTTCCCATTGAATAAATTGCTACAGCTTTGCGGGTTTTCCCATTTTTGCCGGGAAAGTTAAAAATTTTGTAAGGTTGGACGACGTGGGGATGGCTGCCGAGAATGATGTCTGCACCAGCTTTTAATAGGTTTTCTACTAATTGTTTTTGTTCGCTGTTTGGCTGTCGCTCATATTCATTGCCAAAATGCAGGGAAATTGCGATAATATCTGCTCCTTGTTTGCGGGCTTTGGCAATGTCTTTGATTATCTTTTTTTGGTCGATTAGGGAAACTAAGTAATCTTTGCCTTTGGGTATGGGAATGCCGTTTGTGCCGTAGGTATAAGCTAGCATGGCTAGTGAAATGTTGTTTTTGGTGCTGATTAAAATTCGTGAAGCCTCCGCTGCCGATCGGGCTGTTCCTGTGTAAGCAATTTTACGATCGCTCAGATTGGCGATCGTCCTAATTACCCCTTTTTCTCCACGGTCTAAAGCATGATTGTTCGCGGTTGTCAAGATATTAAATCCGGCTTTTTTAGCCGCATCCGCTAATTGAGGCGGTGCGTTAAATAGCGGATATCCCGTATATCCGCCCGCGTCTTCCCCCGCTAAAGGTGTTTCGAGATTTCCGATGACCCAATCGCCTGTTGATAGGATACTTTTAACTGGTGCGAAGAAACTGTCAAAATTGTATGTTTTCTTTTTGGCGTCGTAGCCCGATCGCGTTTGGGTACTGTGCATCATGATGTCGCCGACAGCAATTAGTTTTGCTTCTTTAATCTCAGACTTTGGTTTGGCGGGAACAGGGGCTGCAATTGGCGATCGACTTTCTGCAGGCTGTGTGTTGGTTTTTGGGGTTTGGATATTGCAGCCTGCGATCGAAAGCATGGCAATTAGTGAAAACAGCAGACGAAACTTCATAATTTATAAAAGCGATTTGTCGGCTTATATGGTATCATGACCGGGACTTAAGTTAATAACATAAGTCTGTCATTGCGAACGGTAGTGAAGCAATCGCAGCATCTATTTTTACTTGGTTCTACGCAAGTCATCATAACTAAATTAGTTGCGACTAAAGATATGAAAAAAAACTATCTAATTCTCGCCTTTATTGTTTTTGTATTAATTACAGGTTTTGGTGTTTTCACTTACGCTCAAACTTCGGGCGATTCCCTTCGGGATAGCTTCGCTTCACGACCTTTTGAATTTGCCTTGATTGGCGATTTGCCCTACAGTGCCGAACAGGAAGCACAATTTCCGAATTTGATGGCAGATATCAATCGATCGCCCGCAGCGTTTGTAGTCCACGACGGCGACATTAAAAACGGTTCTAGTCTCTGCGATGATGCAACTTTTATCAGCCGCAAGCAGTTATTTAACAATTTTGAAATCCCATTTATTCTAGTTTACGGCGATAATGAATGGACGGATTGCCACCGTTCAAATAACGGCGGTTACGATCCAGTAGAAAGACTCGCTAAACTGCAGGAAATTTTCAACCATGGCAGTCAAAGTTTGGGGAAACGCACCTTAACTCTCACCCGTCAAAGCGAAAACCCGCAGTTTGCTAAATACCGCGAAAATGTCCGCTGGGTTTATCATGGAGTTGTGTTTTTCGCGATTAATATGCCGGGAAGCAACAACAATTTTGGGCGCACTCCCGAAGCAGATCGAGAATATGCCGATCGCAATTCAGCTAACTTAGCCTGGATCGAAGAATGTTTTGCTTTAGCCAAACGCAGCAACAGCAAAGGAATTGTGTTAGTTGCACAGGCAAATCCGGGATTTGAACTCGATCCGACGGACAAAAGAAGAAGCGGATACAACGATTTTATCGCAACTTTGGAAACAGAAACAGGCAATTTCCCAGGGCAGGTTGTATTCGTCCACGGCGATACTCACTATTTCCGCATCGATAAACCTTTACCCCATTTTACCGATGAGACTCAACTACCGAGAATGAAAAATTTTACTAGAGTTGAAACTTTTGGTTCTCCAAACGTGCATTGGTTGCGGGCGTTTTATGACCCTACAAATCCTAATTTGTTTGAATTTAAACAGCAGATTGTTCCGCACAACTAGGCTAGATAACACAATTTTCATGCAACATAAATATTTGTTTTCTTAGACTGAATATAGGTATATTCGAGCAATTTATATCAACTATGCTAGCGCATCGGAATTAATATTACCCACAGTCAGGATACCGCGAATGCAAGAGTGTTCCTACAATTAATCGGGTTAGGGACAGGGCGCTGCGCCTTGTCCTCAGTATCATTCCGATGCTACCGGAAACGATATTATTTATGACAATCGCAACTGGGCATCTTGGGGGGTGATAAAGAGGCTATTGAGATAGACCGAATCAGGGTTGCAGCCTGCATACCTTGTTGATAAAAGCGGCGTTTATTTCGAGTTAACTTGATTAACTGTTCCACCTAATCAGAATATTTTTCGATATAATTTACCCATTTTTATCCATCTAAGTCAACACAAAATCTACTCAGAATTCGACATATTTTTTTAGGTTCTTGACGCAAACATACAGATTTTTTTACCTGTTTTTTACTCTGTTCAGTGCCTTCAAATATTGCCTAACTGTAGGCTAGTGTCACGAGCAAAATTATCTCAATCAGTCGGTTACATTTTAAGCTATTTCCTTCCAGATCGTAGCCTCCTATTTTCTAATCAAGGAAACATTTCTTCAATGCCCATCCGTTGCTTGTAAGCATAATGAAGCGAAGCTATCCCGTAGGGAATCGCGGTCCGCAATCACCCTAAATCTGTGAGAATAAACCACGCTTCATCAACCTGCCATGCCCCATAGTTTTTTTTCCACTTACAAGCAACATCAAATCCCGTGGCAGGCTGAGTTTTTCTCTTTCTTTCACGTAGTTGCTCAACTTTATAGTTTAAAAAATAGGATTGAGTATGGCTTCAAGCAAGTTAAGAACGAGTTAGGGTGGACTGATTATCGCCTCACAGATTATCCGAAGATTGAACGATGGTGGCCACTTTTTTTCAGTGATTATTTATTAGTAAGTATTCACGCTCACTATTTCGCTGATGATGAGTCAGCTCAGGATTCAACCAATAAATTGGCTCCTTCATCTCTGTCAATTATCCAATTTCAAGAACACCCTCGGTGGGACAATGCTAGGATTTGGAAGAGTGCGCTGAATAATTTAAGATTAATTATTCAACCGTACATTTTTGCTTGCTTAATTAACCCTTGGGTAGAGGTCTTTAAGATACGTGGTCTGTGAGGGTGTGCAGATTAATCTATTATATGAATGATTTTCGGACTCTTTTTAAGCATCAACTAGTTACCAATTTGGTTGCTGCCTAGTCTTATCCTCTCCCCGAAGTGATAAAAGAGGGTTAACAACAGCAGTTGTCATATACGGGATGGTAGCGAATTCTGAGCGGGTCGCGGAGTGGCAAGTGCATATTGGGCGTGAGCGTTTTTAAGAGTGGGATTATGCCAGAGCCCTCATACAGCGATGGCTGTAGGAAAGTCGCTCACGCCTACAAATCACGTCAGAGGGCGCCTGCTGCACATCACCCGCACCGCATTTTTGGTACGGTTGGCAACACCGACAATACTTCCGGCGACGCTCACGCGCCAGTAGGGTTCGCTCGGCAGGCTCATCATGGCGTTGACACAGCCTTTTCGGTTTCTAGGAATAGTTTTGTACGGTTTTCTTCAATGCCAATTACTGCTGATTATTTCGCGTTTATTGTGGCAAATACGACCAACCCAGTAGGGTTCTCCTGACTGTTCCTCCCACTTAGAAAACGGCATCATAATAACTGTAAGCAACGAGCTTCAACCCAAACTTTTCTTATAAAGCTTTACCATCTTTGAGGTGACAGATTATGTTAATGCGTTCTTGGCAACCCTTCACTGAAATTGAAACCATCCGTCAGCAACTCGATAAAGTTTTTGACCAACTGGCAACAACGAAAGATAACTCAGAAGCCGCTTGGATGCCCGCTCTGGAATTGGTTGATGCTGGGGACAACTTCGTATTAAAAGCGCAACTGCCTGGAATTGACCCCAAAGACGTTGACGTTCAAGTCACCCGCGAAGCAATTTCCATCTCTGGCGAACGCCGCTACGAAAACACAGACGAAAAACCCGGCTGCGTCCGCTCGGAATTCCGCTACGGCAAATTCCACCGGGTGCTGACCTTGCCCGCACAAATTCAAAATGACTCCGTGCAAGCTGAATGTAAAGATGGCATTCTAACGCTAACGCTGCCGAAGGTACAAGAAGCTCGCAATAAAGTCGTCAAGATTAATTTGGCCGAAATTGCTGGAACTCCAGCGAATCCCGCTTTGGAACAGGCTAACCAATAACGATCGGCTGGGCTTAATCGAGTGAGGCAAAATTTCCTTTCATCGAGCCTGATTGGATTGACTTAACAACAACGGAACTGGAAAAACTCATACCGGGAGCTACCATTGCTCTCGGTATTCTTTGTTTGGGAAAGCCGAGCGAAAAACCACCTACAACTGTCCTGAACCCGCTGTGATTTCAGTAATGCTTACGAGGTCGGCTTATAGCAAATGCAGTCGATGTGCACTTCGCGACCAGAATACCCAATCGCGAACCCAGGAGCATTGAAAGTCCCTCGCTGATGCGTTCCACCTTTTTTTGTGGCGAATAAAGATGCTTGGAGTGCATTGAACTGCGGGGCGCTTTTACGGTCATGAAAAATCCTTGGGAAAAACGCTGCTGCCAGGAACGCGAAGGTTTGATAGTGCTGAACTCGCGTATCTAGCAACTCCTGTAAAATCTGTTGTACTGTTATTTTCAACGGAGGTAAATTATTCTGTACGATCGCCCAAACTAGGTGCGAGCGAGACTCGTCCATATTCATCAAGTCCTCTGGGTCTGAAACCCCGCCGTTCTACGGCGGCTTTACATGATATAATGGGATGAGCAATTAACTCAATCTAATGCAGACAATATCTGTTAAATGTAAGCTGCCAGTTACTGTCGAGTTGCGGTGTGAAATTGACCGCACTTTGCAGAGATTTGCCGATGCTTGTCATCAGATATTGGAGGTAGCAAAAAGCGAGGATTGCTGGAATACAACCAAGCTTCACCACAAGGTTTATAAGCCTGTGCGCGAGGCTACGGGTTTGAAGGCAAACCATGTATGTCAAGCAATTCGTCGCGTGATTGGTAACGCCGAATCTGTTAAGCAGATCCATCGGTTCAAACCAACATCGATTAGCTTGGATGTGCGGACTTTTCAATACATTGAAGAGTTGCAAACTGTTGGCGTTACCTAGATGTGTGGTCGAGTTAAGTTCAAGTTGAGTATTGGTAACTATCAATTGGCATTGCTTAAAGGGCAATCTCCAACTGCGGCTACACTCAACAAAACGAGAAGGCGCGACTACTACATCAATATCTGTGTTGATCTGCCCACTGAACCCACTGGTAAAAACCCAAAAGTAATTGGGGTGGATTTGGGCAGGCGAGATATAGCTACCACTTCCACAAGTGAAACTTGGAAGGGCAAGCAGATTCAATCGGTTCGTGACCGTTACAGTAAGGTCAGAGCGAATATTCAAAGGAAACGCACTCGTTCGGCTCGTCGCCTGATGAGAAGGCTTTTTGGCAAAGAACATCGTTTTCAGAAGTAGTTGAATCACAATATTTCTAGGCAACTTATCAGTAGTGCAAAACAACTGGGTGCAGTGTTGGCTTTTGAGGATTTGACGGGGATTAGAGATAATCTCAACGAGAAGCCTAGAAGCAAAACAGAACGCCGTAGGACTAATAATTGGGCGTTTTACCAATTGCTGTTGTTTGTGGGGTACAAAGCGAATATTGCTGGTGTATTACTTGTATTTGTTCCACCCGCCTACACAAGTCAAACCTGTTCCCGATGCGGACATATTCACCCAATCAAGGGTAAATCCTATCGGAATGGTAAGGTTTTTAAGTGTGGACATTGTGGGTTTGAACATGATGTTGATTTAAATGCTGCTTTGAATATTGCTGCTTTGGGGGCTTCGTTTGTAAGCAGTCCCGAAAGTCCGGGACTGAGTTGTCAATTGCAGGGGCAAATGCCTTTGTTTCCGATATCTCAGTTCTGCGGCTAAAGCTTCGCGCTTCTAAGGCGGAGTAAGCTTACCTGTGCCGTCCATTCCACAGGTTCAGACGCCGACACTTGCCCGGACTTTCAACAAAACCCTAACGCTGAACCCGATGAACTGTAGGAATCTGAAGGGGCGAACTTATCCTGCTGCGCCCGGCAGCGGCGGACAGGCCTTGCAGCAGTTAGAGCTGCTGGATACCCACCCCGTGTTTACCGATCGGTGTCCCCGGTGTGAAATGATACCAATTTTAAAGGAAATAACAGTATTCTTGTTCCCCCCGCAATGCAGCGGGGGGGCGAGGGCATTGGTAACAAGTTAAGCTAAAAAAGCATTTGTCAATCAGCAATTATGCTCGATATTTACTCGGATTTTGGGCTCAAAACTGAGATTTAGGCGATCGTGCGATCGTGCCGAGGGTGATACTTATACCTACTCCCTCTCAAATCGTAAATTTTCCACTCCTAAAACAGCAGTTTTTGTGAGTAATATTACTGATTGACAAATGCAATTAAGTCTTAACTTGTCACCAATGGGCTAGGGGGAGTCGAAGAGTGTTGCACGATTTTAGAAAAATGGTATGACTTATCCCCAATATGAAACGCCGCCTGTTAATTGGGATTGTTCGGCTTGCGGATGGATCGATGATTCGGTTTGAGGTGATGGTTGACAACGATAATTTTCAGCAACGGGAAACACTCGCTCGACACCCCACTTGAAAGTGCAGCCGACTAAGCCCCCAACAAAGACCCAAAACGCGCATTGAGGGATCACGGTTAACAATACAATCTTATCAGGGCACAATTGCCAGAAGCGAAACATGAGCTCACTTTTGTTGACTAAATTACTGTGTTACAATCAGCTCCGATAATAATTAAGTTTTCAAATCGGCCTTAACCTCACGCTCAATTTCCTTGCGATCGGTAGAATAATAATGACTATCAACTTAACTGGCTATCAATTCGTTGAAACCCTCCACAGCGGGATCAGAACTTCAGTCGATCGCGCTCGGAGGATTTCGGACTTTTCCAGCGCGATCGTCAAAACGCTAAAGGCTGAGTATCCCACTCTTTCTGACATCACCCGCTTGCGGCACGAATATCAAATCCTGCACAGCTTGAACGTAGAAACGATTGTCAAAGCAATTAGTTTAGAAAGCTATAAAAACGGTTTAGCACTGATATTAGAAGATTCAGGCTCCGAGTCTCTCAACGATTGGATTAAGGGTAAAAAACTCACAATCATTCAATTTCTGTCTTTGGGCATCCAGCTTGTCTCTGCCTTAGCAGAAATCCATAAAAATAAGATTATTCATAAAGATGTAAAGCCACAAAATATTATCATCAACCCAGCCACTGAAAAAGTTCAAATTATTGATTTCAGCATCGCTTCGCGCCTGGAGCGAGAAAATTCGACCCTCAGGCATCCAGATTTGCTCGAAGGCACACTCGCCTATATGTCGCCAGAACAAACTGGCCGGATGAATCGGTCAATTGACTACCGCACTGATTTTTATTCACTAGGCGTTACCTTCTATGAAATGCTCACAGGCGAGTTGCCCTTTAATTCCACAGACCCGCTGGAATTGGTACACAGCCATATTGCCAAAACTCCCATTCCCCCTCACCAGCTAAATCCTGAAATCCCCCCACAAATTTCAGCGATTGCGATGAAGCTATTAGCTAAAAATGCTGAAGACCGCTACCAAAGCGCTGAGGGACTAAAATTTGACTTAGAAACTTGGTCGATCGAGCTACAGGCTAGCGGATATATTTCCAACTTTGTTGTTGGAAGTGCGGATAAAGCAGGGCAATTAAATATACCGCAAAAGCTCTACGGTCGCGACCGAGAAATTGAAAAAATTCTAGAAACTTTCGATTGCGTTGCCAGTGGTACCACCGAATTAATGCTGGTTTCCGGTTATTCCGGGATAGGCAAAACAGTGTTGGTCAATGAAGTTCACAAACCCATTGTGCGGCAGCGAGGATATTTTATTGCGGGGAAATTTGACCAGTTCAAGCGCAATATTCCTTATGCTTCCCTGATTCAAGCATTCCAATCCTTAACTCAGCAACTTCTAACCGAAGGCGAAGCAGAAATCCAAACTTGGAAAGAAAAACTGTTATCCGCTTTAGGCGATAACGGACAAGTCATCATTGATGTGATCCCTGACGTTGAATTAATTATTGGCAAACAGCCACCCGTAGCAGAACTAGGGGCAACAGAATCGCAAAACCGTTTCAGTCGCGTCTTTAAACAATTCATAGGCGTATTTACGACTATTGACCATCCCTTAGTTATCTTTCTCGATGACTTGCAGTGGGCGGATTCAGCATCGTTGAAATTAATTGAATTGCTAATAACTGATTCTGATAGCAAGTATTTATTGTTGATTGGGGCATATCGAGATAACGAAGTTTTTCCCACTCATCCGACGATTAAAACAATTGACAAGATTCGCCAAACAGGTGCGACGGTGAATGATATTGTCCTTCAACCATTACACCTAGTTGATGTCGAAGAATTAATTGCGGATACTTTAAATGAATCTGGCGGTTCGGAATCCCTGTCTGTAAAGACGCGAAATTTAGCGTCTCTACTTTTTAATAAAACGCAGGGCAATCCTTTCTTCTTAAGTCAACTCCTCAAAACCCTCTATCAAGAAGATTTGTTGACTTATAACTTCACCCCCCTAATCCCCCCTTACCAAGGGGGGACAAAGGGGGGTTGGCAATGGAATATCGAGCAAATTCAAGCGATCGGCATCACCGATTACAACGTTGTCGAACTGATTGCTAGAAACATACGCAAATTGCCAGAAGATACACAAAAAGTATTAAAATTAGCTGCTTGTATTGGCAACACTTTTAACTTAGAAGTTTTGGCGATTGTCAATCAGGAATCATCCTTAGTCACGGCAGCGCAATTGTGGGCAGCACTTCAAGCTGGGTTGATTTTACCTTTGAGCAATGAATACAAAATTCCTCTCGTATTTAGTCAGGAAGAATCGGGCGGTTTTACCTTAACTGATGTGAAGGTTGACTACAAGTTTTTACATGACAGAGTGCAGCAAGCTGCCTATTCTTTGATTCCAGACTATCGGAAAAAAGAGACCCACTTAAAAATCGGTCAACTGCTGCTGCAAAGTACAACGCCCGAAGACCGAAAAGAAAATATTTTCGCTTTAGTTAACCAGCTAAATTACGGTACTGACTTACTTACCGCTGAATCCCAAAAATATGAACTAGCCCAATTGAATCTGATTGCCGGTCAGAAAGCGAAAGCTGCTACAGCCCACGATTCCGCCGTCAAATATTTGCAAGTGGGTTTATCTCTGCTAGCGGTAGATAGCTGGGAGAATCGGTATGAACTGACATTAAAGCTGCATGAGGAAGCAGCAGAGTCAGCATATTTGAGTGGTGATTTTGATGGAATGCAGAGATTTGTTGAGATAGTACAAAACTGCGCCAAAACGCTATTGGACATAGTAAAAGTGTACAAAGTCCAGATTCAAGCTTATATGGCGCAGAACAAGTTGCTGGAAGCATTGAATACGGGGCTGCAAGTCTTAAAGCAGTTGGAGGTAGAGTTTCCCGACTCGCCAAACCCATCTGATATTGGGCAGGCGCTGGGGGAAACTGCGGCAATTTTGAGCGACACCCGAATTGAGGACTTAATCGAACTCCCTGAAATGACCGATCGTTATCAATTAGCAGCGATCGGGATTTTATCAAGTATATTTTCTGCTTGCTATTCTGGAATGCCGGCACTGGTGCCTTTAACAGTGTGCAAACAAATCGATTTATCCGTTCAATACGGCAATGCTTCTGTGTCTCCCTTTGCATATGCGGTATACAGTCTTCTTCTTTGCGGGGCGGTAGGAGATATTGAGCGCGGCTATGAGTTCGGCCAATTAGCTTTACGTCTAGTGTCAAAGTTAAATGCCAAAGAAATCGAAGTCAAGACTTGCCACTTGGTTTATGCAGCCGTTCAACATTGGAAAGAACACGTCCGGAATACCTTAGAACCTTTCCTGTCAGCTTTCTCTAGCGGGCTGGAAACTGGAGACTTAGAATATGCTGGCTATGCCGTCATGGTGTGGAGTCATTACTCGTTTTTTGTTGGCAAGCAACTAATGCAACTCGAACGAGAGATAGCAACTTACACAGATGCCATTCATAAAATCAGCCAAGAAACAGCGCTTAACAATACAAAAATTAGTTGGCAAGCCGTCTTAAACATGATGGGAAGGAGCCAAAATATATGCCAGTTAAAGGGGGAAGCATACGATGAAGAAAAAATGCTGCCTCTACACCAGGAAACGAACAATCAACTGGCAATTCATTACTTATACTTGCACAAACTTGTGCTTTGTTACGTGTTTGAAAACTACCAGGAAGCCTTAAAAAATATCCCTCAAGTAGAAAGTTCTTTTGGAGCATCTACAGGGCAGCTAACTGTTGTTATCTTCTATTTATACGATTCTCTAGTACGGCTAGCTGTGTATTCTGAAACTTCACAGTCCGAGCAACAGGACATTCTTAACCGAGTACAAGCTAATCAAGAAAAATTGCAAAAATGGGCCCATCACGCCCCAATGAATCACCTGCATAAATTCTATTTAGTAGAGGCAGAAAAGCATCGTGTTTTAGGCGAAAAAGTAGAAGCGATCGAGATGTACGACAAAGCGATCGCTCTTGCCAAAGAAAACGAGTACATCAACGAAGAAGCACTAGCTCACGAACTCGCTGCTAAATTCTATTTTTCATGGGGTAAAGAAAAGATTGCCCGCACCTACATGACCGATGCTTATTATACCTATATGCGCTGGGGAACTTTAGCTAAAGTTAAACATCTAGAAGAAAAATACCCGCAATTAATAGCGCGAGCCTCTGTGCTCACCGAAACCCCTTTCGATCCTACGATGACTATTCCTCCTTTGACCGTGACAGGCGGTCAAACAGAGTTGCTAGACTTGGCAACTGTAATGAAAGCATCTATTGTCATTTCTAGCGAAATTGTTCTACCTAACTTGCTGATCAAGTTAATGAAAATTTTGATAGAAAACGCAGGTGCTGAAACAGGAGCGCTTATTTTCTCAAAAGAGGGTCAACTTGTTATAGAAGCGGCGGGGACTAAAGATCGAGTCCGAGTGCTAGAATCTTTACCAGTATCAACTTCTGGGCAAGTGCCTATCTCGGTACTTAATTACGTCACCAGAACTCAGAAAAATGTCGTTTTAAATGATTCGGGCCTCGATGATATCTTTAACGCCGACCCCTACATTACCCAACACAAGCCAAAATCTATTTTGTGTGCGCCTATCTTATCTCAAGGTAAGTTATGTGCCATCCTGTACCTAGAAAACAACTTGATTGCTGGCGCTTTCACGCCGAAGCGGGTAGAAGTGTTGCGGATGCTATCGGGACAAGCTGCGATCGCCTTAGAGAATGCCAACCTCTATCATACTTTAGAAGTCAAAGTAGAAGAGCGAACCGAGGAATTAAAAGCCAAAAATACGCACCTAGAAGTAGAAATTCAAGAGAGACAGCGAGCCGAGCAAGCGGCCGAAGCCGCAAACCGCGCCAAGAGCCAATTTCTCGCCAACATGAGCCACGAACTCCGCACACCGCTCAACGGCATTTTAGGTTATACCCAAATCCTCAAACGAGACACAGATTTAACCAGTCAGCAAAATTCTGGTATTAACATCATTCATCAGTGTGGCGAACACCTCCTAACTCTGATCAATGACGTTCTAGACCTCTCCAAAATCGAAGCAGGAAAAATGGAACTCTACCTCACCGAGTTTCACCTGTCAGAGTTTCTTCAAGGCATTACTGAAATCTGTCAGATTCGCGCCCAACAGAAGGGAATCTCTTTGATTTACGAACCGCTAATTCCACTTCCCACTTGCGTCCAAGCCGATGAAAAAAGGTTGCGGCAAGTTCTCATCAACTTACTCGGTAATGCCATAAAATTCACCGAAAAAGGAGGCGTTAGTTTTAAAGTAGACAGACTGGAGACTCAGCAATCTTTGTCGTCACCAATCGCCAATCGCCAATCCCCAACAGCAAAATTTATTTTCCAAGTAGAAGATACAGGCATTGGCATCGCGCCGGACGAACTCTCAAAAATATTTTTGCCCTTCGAGCAAGTCAGCGGTTCAGTTAGCCAGCAGATCGAGGGAACAGGATTAGGGCTGCCAATTAGTCGCCAATTAGTGGAGATGATGGGCGGCGAACTGAAAGTACAAAGTTCTTTAGGTAAAGGCAGTATTTTCTGGTTTGAGTTAGAGTTGCCTATTACCGAAAGCTGGGAAGGGGACCAAAAAGAACCTGAAAAAATTATCAGGAGTTTCTCAGGCGAGCGGCGGAAAATTTTAGTAGTTGACGATCGCTGGGAAAATCGCTCTGTCCTCGTTAATCTTTTAGGTCCTATTGGGTTTGAATTAATGGAGGCAACGGACGGTCAAGACTGCGTGAATAAAGCGCTGTTATTTCAACCGGACTGTATTATAATTGACTTAGTAATGCCAGTCATGGACGGCTTTGAAGCGGTGAGGCGGATCAGAAAAATCTCTGCCTTGAAGGATGTAATTGCGATCGGAACTTCTGCTAGCATTTTATCCGGCGATCCCCAAAGCATTTTCCAGGCGGGTTGCAATGCTTTTCTCCTCAAACCAATTCGGGCAGAAAAGTTATTAGAATGCTTGGGCCACCATTTAGGTTTAGAATGGGTTTATGATGAGCGAACAACTTTCAGTTCAGAAGGTATCTTCACCCATCCCCCTTCCCAAATCCAAGACCAACAACTGATTGCTCCCCCTTCGGAAGAAGTTGCAGTCCTGTTCGATTTAGCCATGAAAGGTGAACTTCTCAGTATTGAGCAGCGAGCCAGCAAGCTGAAGGCAATAGATATCCGTTATGCACCTTTTGCCAATCAGTTGATTGAATTAACCAGAAACTTTGAAGAAGACAAATTAGTTGAATTTGTTCAACAGTTTAGATGAGGACTAAAAATGACTAGCGAATCTTTAGACAGAGGAACCATTTTAATTGTGGATGATACGCCCACTAATCTGGGTTCAGTATTGGATTTTTTGAGCGGATCTGGCTTCACTGTTTGGGTAGCTCGCAGTGGCTCTAGCGCTCTCAAAAAAGTGCAATATTGCCAGCCGGATTTAATTTTGTTGGATGTTCTGATGCCAGAAATGGACGGATTTAAAACCTGTCAAAATCTGAAAGCCAATGACTTAACTAAAGATATCCCAGTCATTTTTATGACCGCGCTGGACGATACAGCAAGCAAAGTTAAAGGCTTTAATGTGGGGGGAGTTGATTATATCACTAAGCCCCTGCAACACGAAGAAGTTTTAGCTCGTGCTATCACGCACCTGAATCTGCGAAATCTAACTAAAAAGCTTCAGGCGCAAATTGTCGAGCGCGAGCGAGCGCAAGCCGACCTACAAGTTTTGGCACAAGAGCTAGAGAGGCGAGTAGAACAGCGCACCGCTGCACTTTCCCAAACGAATGAACGCCTCAAGCAGGAGGCTGCTGAACGCAAGCTTGCAGAAGCAGCTTTGCAAGCATCGGAAGCGCGAGAGCGGCACAAAGCCCTACAGCTCGAAAATTCCCTGCACGAACTCAAGCAGGTGCAAAGCCAGCTCATTCAGAGCGAAAAAATGTCTGGGCTAGGCCAGCTCGTAGCTGGCGTCGCCCATGAAATCAATAATCCAATTAATTTTATTTATGGAAATCTTTCCTATGCTCTGGAATATTCAAAAACTTTGGTCGCTATCCTTGACCTCTACGAAAAGCACTATCCTAATCCGGCTCCAGATATACAAGCAGAAATCGTGGCAAGCGAGCTAAATTATCTCAAAGACGACTTGCCTAAAATGTTCAAATCGATGTACTTAGGAGCCGATCGCATCCGCGAAATCGTTTTATCTTTGCGCCTCTTCGCACGGCAAGAAGGATATGAAATGAGATCGGTCAACCTTCACGAAGGGATGGACAGCACGCTGATGATTTTACAGAGCCGGCTAAAATTTAACTCAGACCGCCCCTCGATTGAAGTGGTGCGGGACTATTGCCCAAACCTGCCTGAAGTGGACTGTTATGGGGGAGAAATGAATCAGGTATTTATGAATGTACTTGCAAATGCGATCGATGCTATTGACGAGTGGAACACGCAGAGATCGCTAGAAGAAATTAAAGCGAATCCTAGCGTGATTCGGATTAGCACAGAAGTAACAAGCAACAATTGCGTAGCAGTCCGAATTGTGGACAATGGGCCAGGGATCTCGGAAGAGGTTCGCCGCCACGTATTTAACCCGTTTTTTACGACAAAACCCCCCGGTAAGGGCACAGGAATTGGGTTGTCAATTAGCTGGCAAATTGTAGTGGAAAAACACCGGGGAAGCTTGGGGTGTATTTCTGCACCAGGTAGGGGAACAGAGTTTACTATTCAGATTCCGATTCGGCAGGATTCTCCTGCCTTGTCGCTGTCAGCTTGATGTTCTGCAAAAAAGTTAGTGAATCCCTTGGATTGATTTTTTAAACTACTCCCCAATCTAGCAAGCTTAACAGAAGTTCTGTGACCGCTGCTTTTCAAGTTTCCTCACCTACGACCGTCATCCTAGCGCTCTTCTGTCACTATGATGAAAGTATAATTAGATAAAACAGCTAAAACTCAAGTACAGCTTATGGATCGGCCACGCCCAGCTCGACCTACCATAAATTCGATCGATGAATATTGCGCCGCCTGCAGAAATCTGTTTTCAGATGTGAGAAGTTTTGAGGCTTTTAAGCATCTGCATATCGGGATGATATCCGATCTCAAGCGCAAAACATTACCAGCAATAGCAGAAATAGTAGGATTACCTAATTAGCAATCGTTGCACCATTTTTTGAGTAAATCTCCAAGGTCAGCTCAGCAACTGAGAAGCCAGAGGTTAGATTATACGTTTTCAGGGGGCGACAAGCGCCCCCGAACCTTTACAGGCAAAGCTTTTTGCACGATCGGCCCGCCTCAAAAATTTCGGCTTAGCGACAAAACAATCTCACAAGTAAAAAGTGCTGGTGTTGTGATAAAACCCACATTCCGCACCCCCAACTGGCACATACGCGAATTGAGGGGGTAAAAGTGAATCATCCGAGATAATAGTGAGTAAAAACACCCAAAAATCTGTGCAACGCTCGCATCACTCAGTTAGGAATTCCTAAAAATTGACATGAGGGCATTAATTCAATCTTCTTAACCCATTAAAAGTCAAAAATCAGACTATTAATAACTATTAATTCCCAGGATATATCGCCCGCATTATGACAATAATACATCAGTGCTGAATCAACAATTATTTAAATGTAAGTCAGTTTTACCAATCAATAATCGACTTCATTTCATAACAAAAAATAATAAGACCGACAGGTGACGGGAAACAAATTTAAGATGGCTAACCGTTCTGATGTCAAATTAGAAACTTGCTGAATTCCTTGAATACAAACGGCATGAATCGATTGAAAACTTTGGAATATCCAGCGCAAAGTAGGTCGATTGGTTCCTTTGCCCAACTGATTTTT